>NZ_JAOUSE010000049.1:0-22746 GCF_025660415.1 Pallidibacillus thermolactis | reverse complement strand
ATTATTGTCTGTACGCTTCGATAACATCCTAAATTTCCCCCGTTAACCAAGAATTCTATCCCTATTATACAAAAAAAGCCTGTAGATTTGGCCACTAGTTTAGGGACTTTGTCTACAAGCTGAAAGAACTGCTTGTAGGCAGTTCTTTTTCCTTTATTTATTAAGTATGTTTTTATAATCTTTACCCTTTTGAACGTATACTTCGTACGATGCTTTAATTAATTCAAAATCTTTTTCATTCAATTTTCTTACAACCTTTCCTGGGGAACCAACCACTAATGAATGTGGTGGTATCTTCTTTCCGGATGTGATTAACGTATTAGCACCGATAATACATCCCTCACCAATTTCGGCATCATCCAGAATTGTTGACCCCATACCGATAATACAATGATCATGAATGGTACATCCATGTAAAATTGCATTATGTCCGACCGTCACACCATTTCCAATTTTGACTGGATGACCTTCATATAAATGGATCGTTACATTATCTTGAATACTACACTTTTCACCTATTGTAATTGGTCCTTCATCTCCACGTACAACAGCACCAAACCAAATTGAACTCTCTTTTCCAACAGTAACATCACCAATTAAATAAGAACCGGGTGCAACAAATACAGTCTTATCAATTAAAGGATTTTTATCTCCATATGGAATTAACAAGTATATCACCTCAATATCTTTTTATATTTCTATCATAATTATTGTTAGAATTTTCAGCAAGAAATAAGGTTTGTCTTTTAATGGCGTGACTAATAAATACACACAAAATAATATTCACAGAAATTAAATGGAATGAACAATAGGTGAAGAAATTATAAAGAGTTTAAGAACAAAATTTCACTCCTTTTTGTATGAACGCAAATAAAATAATCTACATTGTGAACATTATAAATGTAGTTAAAATGATGGTTCTTTACGAAAAAAAGTTTTGACGCAGACAGGGGTGACAAAATTAGTTCTAGTAATCATTGAGTGAAAGCGCTTAATATTTTATGATTGTTTTACAGAAAGGAGAGCTCATTTATGTCTAATCAAGAAAGCCAGATGAAAGTAAAGATTCAAAAATTCGGAAACTTTTTGAGTTCTATGGTAATGCCTAATATTGGTGCATTTATTGCATGGGGATTAATTACTGCCCTATTCATTGAGTCAGGGTGGAAACCGAATGAAGAATTGGCTACTTTAGTAGATCCAATGGTTAAATATCTATTACCACTTTTAATTGGTTATACTGGTGGTAAATTAGTTTATGATATGCGAGGAGGAGTCGTTGGTGCGATCGCGACAATGGGGGTTATTGTCGGTGCAGATATTCCGATGTTCCTAGGTGCCATGATTATGGGACCGCTAGGAGGATGGGTTATTAAAAAGTTTGACCAGTTAATTGAAGGAAAAGTTAGAACTGGTTTTGAAATGTTAGTTAACAACTTCTCTTCCGGAATTTTAGGTGGTATCTTAGCGATATTTTCGTTCTTGTTAATTGGACCAGGAGTAACCCAGATTACTGGTATATTAGTAACTGGTGTAGAATGGATGTTAGATGTCGGTATTCTTCCATTAACTAGTATTTTAATAGAACCAGCGAAAATTCTATTTTTAAATAACGCTATTAACCACGGTGTGTTATCACCACTCGGTATTGAGCAAGTAAAACAGACTGGAGAATCTATTCTGTTCTTACTTGAAGCAAATCCAGGTCCTGGGATTGGTGTTCTATTAGCTTATTGTTTCTTTGGTAGAGGTGCAGCAAAACGTACAGCTCCAGGAGCAGCAATTATACAATTCTTTGGTGGTATACATGAAATATATTTCCCTTATGTATTAATGAAACCAATGTTATTCATTGCGGTTATACTTGGAGGAATAAGTGGTGTATTTACTTTATCACTTCTAGGTGGTGGATTAATCGCTCCAGCTTCACCAGGTAGCATCCTTGCTATGCTTGCTGTAACTCCTGCTGGTAATTTCATTGCTAATATTGCAGGTGTCCTTGTCGCTGCTTCAGTATCGTTCATTGTCTCTTTCTTCGTCTTAAAAATGGATAAATCTGAAGAGGGCAGCTTGGAAGAAGCATCCCAAAAAATGCAAGCAATGAAAGGGAAAAAAAGCAGTGTAGTGAGTGATTTAGCTAACAACGAAATAACAACAGAAACCTCCATTGCATCCGTTAACTTTAATAATGTTAATCACATTATATTTGCATGTGATGCTGGAATGGGTTCAAGTGCAATGGGTGCATCATTACTTAGAAAGAAAGTAAAAGAAGCTGGATTGAACATTAAAGTAACAAACATGGCCATAAGCAATTTACCAAGTGATGCACAGTTGGTTATTACACAAGAAGAATTAACACCACGTGCAAAACAAAAAGTACCGAATGCTACTCATGTTTCAGTCGAAAACTTTTTATCAAGTCCAAAATATGATGAGATTATTGATCGTTTAGTTAATAATAATACTACAAATAATACAGAACTATCAGATCATGATGAGAGTGCTTCAACCGCTAACCAAGAAGTTTTAAGAAAAGAAAACATCTTTTTGAACAAAAAATTTTCCTCAAAGGAAGAAGCAATTCGATTTGCAGGGAAAGTTTTAGTTGACGGTGGTTATGTCAAAGAATCCTATATTGAGGCCATGCTTGACAGAGAAAAGATCACCAGTACGTATATGGGAAATGACGTAGCAATTCCTCACGGAACGGATGAAGCTAAACAAGAAGTCATAAAATCAGGTGTAACCATTATTCAAGTCCCTGATGGTGTCGATTTTGAAGGTGGCAAAGTTCGTTTAATTTTTGGACTAGCAGGTAAAGATAACGGCCATTTAGAAATACTTTCTGCCATTGCTCAAACATGTTCTGATATGAACAATGTTGAAAAAATGGCAAATGCAAAAACTACAGATGAAATTTTAGAAATCATTGGCTCTTCATTTAATAAATAAATAGAAGAAAAATGCTTTATGCATTTTTCTTCTATTTTCCAACAATCTGGTCTTCTGTTATCATTAAGCTATTGAATACAGTTGAAAGTGTGGGTACCCATGATCATTACAGCCAGAGAAAAATCAATTATCGAATTAATATTAAAGAAGAGTGGTTTTCATTCCGTTTCATCTATTGCGGACTATTTACAAGTCAGTAAAAGAACGATCCAGAGAGATTTGAGAAATATAGAAAAATTATTGAAGCAATTTGACTTATCCATAGAAAATGAAAGTGGACTATCGATAAATGGAACATACCAAAATATTTATCGACTGATTCAAACTATAACCACCATAAAGCCATTTGACTATTCTTTAGAAGAAAGAAGACTATTAGAATTAATCAAATTATTTGATGCGAATGAGCCGATAAAGTTGGCACCTTTTTCTAAAGACCTTGGTGTTTCAATAACAACATTAAACACGGATTTAGATGAATTATCGAAATGGTTATTAAATTATGAAGTTGGGATTGAAAAGAAAAAAGGAGTCGGTGTAGAACTTACTGGACTCGAAGAATCTAAAAGAAAAGCATTAGTCAGTTATATCATGATTAATTTTAAAGATGAATTATTTGATCATCTATTTTGGCTAACTATAAACAAACTTCAAGTAGAAAAGATTATGTATTATTTTAAAACAGATTATTTAAATGCGATCGACAAAATTGTATATTCATCTATGAATAACAGTAAATTAAAACTCGCGGACGATGATTATATCGTCTTCATTATTCATTTATGTCTTTCGTTACAAAGAATACAAAAAGGATTTACCATATCAAAACAGATGCAATTAACAGATCCATTAGAAATGTCTGATGAACACTTTCTTGTTAACGAAATTTGTAAAAAATTATATGATTTATATTCAATAAAGATTCCTAGTGAAGAAATCATGTATCTTACAACGATACTTCGAGGTTCTAAACTAGTAACACCAGATGAAATGTATTTTGAAAAAGTTCAATTCAGTCGATCAATCAAAGAATTAATACAACAGGTTTCCCAACAATTAAATGTCGACTTAATAAATGATTTTACCTTATTTCAAGGTCTTTTAAACCACTTGGAGACAACAATTTATCGTAAGCAAAAAGGGTTTCCAACATTTAATCCTTTAACCGAAGAAATCAAACAGAACTATCCAATTTTATTTTTGGCTGTTCGATCAAGTCTTTTTCATTTATTTCCAAATATTGCGTTTAGCGAAGATGAAATTGCTAGTACTGTACTACATTTTGGCTCTACATTAGAGTTAAAGAAAGAAAAAATTCAAATCCGTGCGTTAATCATATGTCCAACAGGAATTGGGACTTCTAAAATGCTTTCTAGTCGTTTAAAAAATGAATTTCCTGAGATTTCTACAACGGATGTTGTTTCGTTAAAGGAATTACCTAATATTGAAAGGAACCGCTATCAGATCATTCTTTCAACTGTATTATTGCCGATCCAAGAAAAATTTGATTACGTTTATGTAAATCCACTTTTACATGAAAAGGATATAGAGGCTGTACGTGACTACTTAGGAACTCATATACAAGAAATAACGAAGCGGAAAAGTTATTATGAAGAGACTACATTGCAAGATGAAACGTCTTCAAACAATCAAAATATATCCCTGTATACATTTATGAATGAAATTGATACCTGTATCCATTTTATTCGAACACTTTTCCGCAATTTTTCAGTAGTACGTATGGAAAATGAACCCACTTATGACGATGTCATAAAAAAAATGTTAATTCCAGAAGCTGAAAAGGGAACGATTACATCAGTTGAGGATGTATTCAGACAAGTAAAGTTGCGTGAAGCCAAGGGTGGATTAGGAATACCTGAAACGAATTTGGCCCTTTTTCATTGTCGAAATCCACATATTAAGGAAGTCATTTTTAAGATTGTACATGTAGATGTTCCTTATAAATTAAAAGGGATGGATATGGCAGAAATGGAGGCTAATAATATTCTCTTATTATTAGCACCTGAAAAAATGAATAGTATTCAACAAGAATTTATTAGCATGGTAAGTACGACTATTATAGAAAATAATGAATCAATCATGATTTTTTCGTCTGGAAACGAAAAATTAATAAGAGAAAAATTAGAATATGCATGCTTACATTTTTTACAAAGCAAATTTATGAAGGAGTGACAGACTATGAAACAAGTAGTACACTTTGGGGCTGGAAATATTGGAAGAGGTTTTATTGGAGCTTTATTTTCACAATCGGGCTATCATGTAACTTTTGTTGACATTGCAGATACGATTATCGATCAACTAAATAAAGACCGCTCCTATAATGTTATTACTGCGGAAGATGAACCTACAGTAATGGAAATTGTTAATGTTTCAGGCATTAATAATATGAAGGATGAAGAAGCTGTAATTAAGGCGATTGAGGAAGCAACATATATCACAACGGCAATAGGACCTAATGTGTTGCCTCATATTGCGCCACTAATTGCAAAGGGATTAAAATCAAGAGTAAAAGTAACAGATGAAAAAGTATACGTCATTGCTTGTGAAAATCAAATCTCAGCTACTGATCTTCTTAAGTCCTATATTGAAAAAGAATTAAAAGAAGAAGATATCGAACTAATGAAAAATAAAGTGTACTATTTCAATTCTGCTGTTGATCGAATTGTACCTATCCAAAATAATAAAAATCCACTTGACGTATTAGTCGAACCTTATTATGAGTGGATTGTTGAGACAACAGAAGATATTCCGTATGTAGAAGGTATGTTAAAAGTTGATAATATTGCTCCTTATATCGAACGTAAGTTATTTACAGTTAATACTGGACATGCCGTTACAGCCTATTTTGGTTTTTTAGATGACAAAGAGACAATTGATCAAACACTTCATGATGAGCAAATGTATATGAAAGTAAAATCTACACTTGAAGAAACTGGTAACTATTTAGTAGAACGTTATCAACTTGATAAAAAGGAACATCAAAAATATATTGAGAAAATATTAACTCGTTTTAGAAATAAACACTTACATGATAATGTTAAACGGGTTGGACGTTCACCTATTCGAAAACTTGGGCCAAATGATCGTTTAGTTAAACCGATGGTAGAGGCATCTAAATTTGGATTGTCTTATGTAAATTTAGCTACAGCTGTAGCGGCATGTCTATTATTTGATGTAAAAGATGATCCTGAATCAGTTGAATTACAAAAAATGATTAAAGATCACGGTGTAGTACATGTATTAAAAGAAATTTGCAACTTGGATCCTAACAGTGAGATTGCTGAACTTATTATTGTTAAATATAACGAATTAAAAAAACGATATTCAAAAACGGTGTAGATGAAACAAAATAACTTTAAATGCGAGTTTCAAATTTTTTATTCAATAGTAGCACTAATGCATGAAACGAATTAAAATTAAGGAAGGGTTAGCTTAATGGTTTTCACAACACTAAAAGGAATTGCAGCATCTAATGGAATTGCGATAGCAAAAGCTTATCACTTAGTCGAACCAGATTTGTCATTTCAGAAAAAGAAGATTGACAATCCAAAACTAGAAGCGGACAGATTTCGCAAATGTGTAAAACAAGCAAACGATCAACTTGAAATAGTACGTAACCATGCATTAAAAAAATTAGGTGAGGATAAGGCGGCCATTTTTGATGCACACTTATTAATTTTAAATGATCCAGAAGTAATAAAACCAATTGAAGAAAAAATTTTAAGTGAAAAAGTAAACGCAGAAGCTGCATTGGTCGAAACAACTGATAACTTTATCACGATCTTTGAATCGATGGATAACGAGTATATGAGAGAACGTGCAGCAGATATACGTGACGTAAGGAAACGTGTTCTTGCGGAATTGTTAAATGTAGCGATTCCCAATCCTAGTTTAATCAATGAAGAAGTGATAATTGTAGCGGAGGACTTAACTCCTTCCGATACAGCACAATTAAACCGTCAATATGTTAAAGGATTCACAACAGATATCGGTGGTCGTACATCCCACTCTGCTATCATGGCTCGTTCATTAGAAATTCCGGCTGTTGTAGGAGCAAAAACCGTTACAAAAGATATTAAACATGGCGACTTACTTATATTGGATGGTTTAACGGGTGAAGTACACGTAAATCCACCAGAAGAAGTGATAGATCATTATAAGAAAAAACAATTGCAATACAAAAAACAGTTGGAAGAGTGGGCAAAACTTGTCGATAAACCATCTATATCTAAAGATGGTGTTCGAGTAGAATTAGTTGCGAATATTGGAACGCCAAATGATGTTTCAAGTGCCTTAGAGCATGGTGCTGAAGGTGTAGGTTTATTTCGTACGGAATTCCTTTATATGGGGCGTGATGAATTACCTACAGAAGAGGAGCAATTTGAAGCATATAGAACTGTATTAGAAGAAATGAAAAATCGTCCTGTTGTTGTTCGAACTTTAGATATTGGTGGAGATAAAAAACTACCATATTTGCCATTACCTGAAGAAATGAATCCATTTTTGGGTTTTCGTGCAATTCGACTTTGCTTAGATCGTACGGACATTTTTCGGACACAATTACGTGCCTTACTACGTGCCAGTGTATATGGAAATTTAAAGATTATGTTCCCGATGATCGCAACACTTGATGAATTTAGAAATGCCAAAAAGATATTTTTAGAGGAAAAAGAAAAGCTAGTGAAAGAAGGAATAAAAGTCTCTAGGACGATTGAACTCGGTATAATGGTTGAAATCCCTTCAACAGCTGTTCTTGCCGATCAATTTGCAAAAGAAGTGGATTTCTTTAGTATCGGAACAAATGACTTAATTCAGTATACCATGGCTGCCGACCGTATGAATGAAAGAGTTTCATATTTATATCAACCATACAATCCATCTATCTTACGTTTGATTAAAATGGTAATTGACGCTTCTCATAAACAAGGTAAATGGACTGGCATGTGCGGCGAAATGGCTGGGGATGAGAATGCTATTCCACTATTATTAGGACTAGGGCTAGATGAATTCTCCATGAGTGCTACTTCAATTTTAAAAGCGCGTTCTTTCATTAAAGAATTGTCAAAGGCAGACATGGAAAAACTTGCAGCCGAAGCGTTACAGAAAAGTACTATTGAGGAAGTTATGGAGCTTGTCCAAGAAATCGTGAAGACTAATCAATTTTCGATTAATTAGGAAGTCGATAATGGAGAGATAACCACTCGTTTTTGGGGTGGTTATCTTTTCTTTCAATTAATATCATTGAAAATAATTATTAATTGTAAAATTAGTAGGTCACTAAAGGAACCAAAACTTAAACAAATTATCGTATACTTACTTTGGTAAATTTTATTATTAAGGTGATATTCCGTTTTAAAAGGTAAAAAACAATAACTATTACTTACACAATACGAATATTGCAATTCATCCTTTTTGATTACTGCCCGTTACTTTATGAAATTATTGGAAATAAACGTTATAATTATTGCTAAATATTCTCTTCATTTCGACTTAAACAGATCTTTTTTTCGTAACTCCCAATTTAAAAAATTATTATCTATGCCTATTTGCTTCATCCCTAACTTTTCTAACACTCGTATTGAAGGAATATTATAAACGTGACATTTTGCTATAATTTTATCTACATTTTTAAACTGAAATACCCATTGTATTATTAGGGCTACTGCTTCTGTTGCATAACCTTTTCTTTGTTCGGAAGTTGTAATTCCATACCCGATTTCAACGGTGTTTACATCATTTGGTTTACCTTTAAAGCCAATGTCGCCAATAATTATGTTTTTCTTTTTATCAATGACAAACCATACACCCCAACCGAAAAGAGAGGGATCTTTTTTTTTAATCCTTTAAATATTTGTCAATATGTGGACCGAGTGTATAATCCTTTGACATCGTGAAATTTGAACAAGTTTCTTCTGTACAAGGAATGGTTTTTAAATGTTTAGTCACCAACTCCATAGTTTTCCTCCATTAACTATAATCTTTTATTTACTAATCTACAAATATGAAACGACTTTCTACAAAATTCAAGAAGGAGATTATCTTTTTTTAAAGAAAATAAAAAGTATGTAGAGATTATTTAAGAAGTCAAGTCAAACATGATGTTGAATTGCAATGGGTTGTTCATTAGTCTATAAGTTTCCGAAGACACGGTATTCATAAAAATATTAGTTATCAACTTTTTATATTTCAAGAAATTACTTCTGTAGCATATATTATTAACAATGGTGTATATGAAAGGATGATAAGGAATATGAGGATTATAGTTGTTGGGGCAAGTGGAACGATCGGTAGAGCAGTTGTACAAGAACTTGGCAATAAACATGAGATTATTCGTGCATGTCGGAATGGTTTAGATGTAAAAGTGGATATGACTTCGGTTGAAAGCATAAAAAATATGTACGAGCAAGTAGGAAAAGTGGATGCGGTGATAAGTACAGCTGGTAGTGCCCATTATGCCCCGCTTACAGAATTAACACCAGAGTTAAATGAAATTGGTATTAATTATAAACTTAAAGGACAAATGAACCTTGTATTATTAGGAATGGACTATGTGAATGATTACGGTAGTTTCACATTAACGACAGGGATATTGATGGATGATCCGATCCCACAAGGTGCATCCGCTGCCATGGTGAATGGTGGAGTAAAAGCGTTTGTTAAGGCGGCGGCAATAGAAATGCCACGCGGAATTCGGATTAATAGTGTAAGTCCAAATTTGGTTCAAGAATCGTTAGAAAAATTTGGGAATATGTTTCCAGGATTTGAAGCGGTACCGGCAAGTCGGGTAGCCCTCGCTTACAGAAAGAGTGTAGAAGGTGCCCAAACGGGACAAAATTATGAAGTTTATTAGGATACGCGAATTACATACATAAAAAGAGTCAGAAGGGCAAGAAATATATTAAACAATAAATCAAAATAAACAAAAGCCTTTAGAATTCGATTCTATAGGCTTTATTCATTTTTAAAGCTCTAACTTCTTATTTTAGTGAATAAGAGAATAACATTTGATCGATGCGAACAAATGTTTTATAATATGTTTACTTTAGGTAAAAATACTTTAATTGAATTCCGAGGTATTGTTGATGTATGTTACTATTGCCGATTTTGTTCGAGAATGGAATTGGGAGTCGTCACTTACACTAAAAGTATTAGAAGGTTTAACAGACGAATCATTAAATCAAAAAGTTTATCCAGAAGGTCGTACATTAGGAAGAATAGTTTGGCATTTTACAACAAATATACCAGAGTATTTAGCTCATTTTGGGCTGATCATAGATGAAGTTGAAGATGAAAAACATGTTCCTACTTCAGCTAAAGAAATAACGAATACATTTAAACGAATAAGTTCATCTGCAATTAGAGCTATTGAGGAACAATGGACTGACGAAACTTTAAAAGAAGTACAGATTGCATTTGGAAGAGAGGAAACAAATGCTCAGATCTTAATGGGATTAATCAAGCACATTATACACCACCGTGGACAAGCTACTATTCTCATGCGTCAAGCTGGAATAAAACCTTTTGGAGTTTATGGACCAGCAAAAGAAGATTGGTTTCATTTAGGTGTAGAAAATCCGCCGCTTTAAACTTTTAAACAGATTATGAACTCTAAGTCACCTTTAGTTTGTATATAGCATCATTCAGATGTCTCAAAACGAAGAATAAAGAAAAAATCTAGATAGTCGTAAATGGATAAATGAAAGTTTATGGAAGCATAATTCAATATCCTATTCTCAAACGATAAGGAAATATATTCCCTTATCGTTTGAGATGAAAATATTGATAAATAGGTAAGATCTATTATTTTGGATAATTTAAATATTGCTTCTAGTTTTAACCGTATTATCATAATATTTGAACAGCACTCTTCTCTCTCTGTCTCTGAACTGTTACTGTTTCACCAGCAATTTCCCAATTATCAGAGTTAACTTTATCAATTACAACTGATTTTAATATTTACATATGTCTAGATAACATTACTCCTTTCATTTTGATAGTTTTGTCGTTGTTTTATTCACATTAAAATTTCTTTCAATTTTATATCGCTGAAAAGGATAGGAAAACAACTGATAAACCATCATCTCCAATACGATGGGGAAAGGTAACTTGGCGTGTATGAATAATTATTCCAGAATGACCTGATTTGTTGTTGACAGCTAGAAGGGGGGCCAATAAAGGTCGTCGGTTTAACCGGTGCAGTTGCTTGCTTCCATAAATTTTCATCAACACAATATGTTTGAGCAATTACATGAGCTGGAGTAAATTTTAATATATCTGAACCTAAAATAACTTCTGGGGTAGGAGCGTCAAAAATAGCTAAAATGTGCGTGTTATCTACTAGGGTGACAATATAATGCCACCAACCTTTGGGGACATTTGCCACTTTTCCTGGCGTAAGAGTGTAACTTTGAATTTGTTTCGTAAATGGGTTGAAAATTGAAACACTTACTGAACCAGTTATACAATAAATAAGTTCTGCAGCATTTTGATGATAATGAGGCTCAATAATATTATTTTTATTTGTAAAGATATCAAGTAAAGAGACATTCTTTAGAGTATTTAATTGGTTAACACTTAGTATATTAATGTAGTTTTGGCTATCTTTCACAAATAATGGACTTTGATTTACGTCAAAGCTGAATTGAGTAGAAGGGGATGTGTAATCAATATTTGAAACCAACATTTTTCACCTCGATTCATTGCGTCAATACATAGGCATTTTATTCGAAGGATTCGAATACGTGAAACAAATTGGGCCATTTAAAAAGTGAACTGCACCCTAACTGTAAAGTAAAGACACAATACAGTTAGGGTGCAGTTTTGTATGAGTAAACATTCAATTGAACGTTCATGTGTTCAGAAGCGTTATAGAATATTTTCTATATATTGATGATATATTACAAATTAAGTTGCATTCTTTAATATTTTATGGGATGTCACTATCCCCACTTAAAATACAATTTATCCAACTACCATCGTTGTTTCTAATATTTTATATAGATAAATTACCACATCTCTTGTTAACATTTTTATTCTCATTACCAAATTTGATGGAAGCGTCCAATAACATTTTCTGTAGAAATTACATTTACAAACGAGCTTGGATCAATTGCTTTCACAATTTTCTTTAATTCGTTCATTTCACCTTTCATAATAACACAAAAAAGAACCGTTTTTTCTTTATGTGAATAACCACCATTGGCGTTCCATAATGTAGTACCGCGGTGGATATCTCGATTAATCGCGTCACTAATTTCCTGGCCTTTATCGGTAACAATAATCAAAGACATACGATCAACATGATTTAAGACGACTTCGTATGTTTTCATGGAACAAAAGATTGAAATAATCGTATATAACGCAATCTCTGCCCCATAGATCATTCCCGATGTGGCCACAATACAACCATTGAAGATCAGGTTCCCTTTACCAACGGAAATATTTTTATGTTTTGCAAGCACCCTGGAAATAACATCCATTCCACCTTGGGAACCACCTCTGCGAAGGACTAGGCAACAGCCAATGGCGTTAAATACCCCCCCGAAAATGGCATTTAATAAAATATTATCGGTCCAAATTGTTCCAACAGGAATCATATAAAGAAATATTCCTAGAAGAATAGAAGAAATGATCGTATATATACTAAATTTTCTTCCTAAAAATTTATAGCCAATTATAAGTATTGGAATATTTAATAGCAATACAATAATACCAACTTTGATTGGAATAAAATAATGGATAATTTGTGCCGTCCCGGGAACCCCACCTGCTAAAAGTCCTGTTGGTATAGTAAATTTATTCAATGCGAACGCTGTTAACAAAGTTCCTAAAATAATGATGACCAAATCTACTATGACAGTAACAATTCTAGCTGCTTTCGCGCTCATGATTTAAAATACCCTCATTTTCTTTTGATTATTTCAAAACATCTAATATAATAGCATCTTTATATGAAGATTGTAAGAGGTATTTTAAATAAATTTTTGTTAAACATTTGTAACGGGAGAAATTACAGGAAAGATAAAAAGCTGGATTAAGTCAATCGATGTTTATTCAATATGTTTTATAAAATTATTTTTAACCACAAATGTTTAATTAACTAAATGCGTTTAATAGTTGAAAAAAATAAAGGACTCTCATAAAATGAGAGTCCGTTTTTACAGTTAGTATGAACTGATTAAAGTTTAACAACGTTAGCTGCTTGAGGTCCACGGTTACCTTCAACGATATCGAAAGAAACAGCTTGACCTTCTTCTAATGTTTTAAAACCTTCGCCTTGGATAGCTGTGTAGTGAACGAATACATCGTTTCCACCTTCAACTTCAATGAATCCGAAGCCTTTTTCTGCGTTAAACCATTTTACTTTACCTTGTTCCATGTAACAATTCCTCCTGTGCGGGTATTACCCACGTTTTATTACTATTTTGTTGCTCAGTTATCGAAGGCGAAAATTTTAAATCTTTTCTTCCTTGATAAAATCGAACAAAAAATAATTCTTTTTAATCATAACACATTTACAAATAAAAGCAAGGGAATTTTAAAAATATTTTTTAAGTCTGTTTCTATATTTGAAAAGGGATATTAGAAATTTATGATAATAACCAGTAAAAGTCACCATTTATAAATAATAAATCGGTGTAAAGCAACACCGATGTTTTTGTCAAAAAGAGTCGATTCAGTAATCTTTATATAGAAAATTTTTTTATATCATTTTTATTTTGTACGATAAAACATATTTAAATCATGTCGTGACTGAATCCCGCATACAATTGTTTTGTAAACGTGCAAAGTTCCATTTTTAAATTGTGGTTTTATCCACATTTAGTCATAAAAAAATGAAAATAATGAGGGATTCGAATGACAGTTCTGGTTACTGGTGGTGCCGGATATATTGGGAGTCACGCTGCAATTGAACTATTAAATTGTGGTTATGACATTGTGATGTTAGATAACTTTTCAAATAGTAAAAAGGAAGTGATTAACCGAATTAAAGAAATTTCGGGAAAAGACTTCACATTTTACGAGGTAGATTTACTAGATTATGACAGAATCAATGAAATTTTTAAGCAACACCCAATTGAGTCTGTAATGCATTTCGCAGGATTAAAAGCGGTTGGTGAATCAGTAAATATCCCTTTAACTTATTATCACAATAACATTACTGGAACTTTGATTTTACTTCGAGTGATGAAAAAACATAATGTAAAAAAATTAGTTTTTAGTTCATCGGCTACCGTTTATGGAAATCCAAAACAAGTTCCAATTAGTGAAACCGCTCCTTTATCAGCAACTAATCCGTATGGTCGAACAAAGTTAATGATTGAAGAAATATTAAGGGATTTATATATTTCAGACAACACGTGGAGAATTGCAATTTTACGTTATTTCAATCCAATTGGTGCACATAAGAGCGGGAGAATTGGTGAAAATCCAAACGGTGTTCCAAATAATATCATGCCATTTATTTCTCAAGTTGCTGTTGGAAAACGGGAGAAATTATATGTATTTGGAAACGATTATGACACTCATGATGGAACAGGTATACGGGATTACATTCATGTCGTTGACTTAGTTAAAGGTCATATTAAAGCACTAGAATATATTAAACATCATACTGGTGTTGAAGCATTTAATCTTGGGACTGGTAAAGGCTATAGCGTTTTAGATCTAGTTAAAAAATTTAGTGAGGTCAGCAAAGTCAGGATTCCATATGAATTTACAAGTCGCAGACCGGGTGATGTCGCGATATGTTATGCAAATCCTGAGAAAGCTGAAAAAATCTTAAATTGGAAAGCACAATATAATTTACACGAAATGTGCGAAGATACTTGGAGATGGCAATCACAAAACCCAAATGGGTTTGATTAAAAACTTTCTGTGACCGATAAAATTTACAAATGATAAAATAAGACCTAAGGATGTTGTCATTCATTCTTAGGTCTTATATTTTAAAGTTTTTGCAAAAATTAAATTTAACGAAATATGAAGGAGCTCAAGTAAGATGGGGTTGATAAAGAATTTAAGAAGCCAATTTAAGAAACCGGAAGGATTATTAGGGAGTATTGCTGGAATGTTAATGACAATTTTTGGAAAAGAAAAAAATAAATGGACACTGTCCTTATTAAATCTTAAACAGAATGACCATGTATTAGAAATTGGTTTTGGGCCTGGGATTGGAATTGAGATAGCGTCAAAAATAATTCAAAATGGAAAAATTATCGGAATTGACTTCTCTGAAAAAATGTTGAAAAAAGCTTATCAAAGGAATAAAAAAGCAATTCAAAAAGGGAAAGTGGAACTAATTCATGCTGATGTTGAAAATCTACCTTCCTTTCAACTACACTTTGACAAAGTTTATTCGATTAACTCGATTATTTTCTGGAATAATCCTGTACAAACGTTAATGAACATCCGTAAACTTATGAAAGATAATGGCGTTATCGCAATAACAGTTCAACCGTTTACAAAAGATGCAACGGTTGATACGGCAAAACAATTCGGGATCGAGATTGTTAAACAACTGGTAGAAGCAGGTTTTATCCATGTAAAAACGGAACTTAAACAAATGAAGCCAGTACCAATTGTTTGCGTACTTGGTGTAAATAAAGAATTTCAATCGGCATAATTGTATAGATAATTTTTTTGAAAATGAATGATTATGTTTCTATTTATTAAGAGGTAATGTGATTGAGGTTATAAATATTAAAAGGTGTTTGTAGGAGTATAACGTTATATTTTTTTGCTGAAAGTTTATTATGTTATTCTTTTGTTTTTGTAATATAATAAATTTGTTTGTGATCATTTAATAAATATACAGTTGGAAAGAGTAGAGGAGATTACGAAATGAAAAAGATACTAAACTATTTAATTTTACTTTTAACCATCATGTTTGTGGTTGGTTGTACGAGTATAGAAGATGTCTCTAATAATAATGATGTAGAAATAAGCCAACAAGAATTAACGACTGAACAAACAAATCAGAGTAATGAAAATGAAACAACAACAACCGAGCTTGAAGAACCTGAAGCAGAAGTATTAGAAACCACGTCGAATAATGAACAGTTTCCAGGATACAAACTGATTGAAGTCGATGGTGGTGATTTATCTGGTCATCGTGAAGCAAATGTCGTAGTGAACATTGGATTTGGTGACCGTGAGTATTGGGCATTTACGAATGAATATGGGCAACTCGTACGCGTCGTTGCTGACGAGATTATTCTACAGGATGATAAGAACGAACCTGTATTATCAAATGGAAGGTATTATTCAGATGAGGCAAAAGTTCCTGGGGTTGAAAGACCAGATTTAGATGAAGGGCATATTATTGCTGACTCTTTAGGCGGAGTGTCGAATGCATATAATATTACACCACAAAATCGTACGCTGAACCGCCATGGTGACCAGGCATATATGGAAGACGTGATTCGTAAGGCTGGCGGAGCAACGAATTTTGAAGCAATTATTACTTATCCTAATTCAGAGACACAAATTCCTTCTCATTATAAATACAGTTATACGGTAAACGGTCAAAAGGTTGTAGATGAATTTGATAATGTAGATCCTGATAAAGTAAATGAATCGCTAGGATTAACTGATCGTAAGACTGCTAATTCAACAAGTACGATTAAAAAAGGTGATATATCGTCTATTGATACAAACGGTGATGGACAAATAACTATAAAAGAAGCAAAAGCAGCGGGTTTTAAAATGCCAATAACCCGTGATCATTGGTTATATCCATATATGGATGACCGTGACAATGATGGGATGGTTGGTGAGTAAAAACCATAAGCTAAGGAGACAGAGGTTAAATATTATAAAAATTAGGAAATAATCAATGTACAATTAGTGGATATATAATTGATTTCTTATAACGTCTGGCTGTTTTTGACATTATAGTATAACATTTGAGATGAAAAGAAGAATAGTCGGTTAATCATACGTTTAGTATTTTAATAGCTTTGAAAAAGGAATTAGATTTGGAATGGTTGTTATCAAACGAAATCATTCATAACGGCTTTAGTCCTGTATTTAACAGGATTAAGGCCGTTTAAATTTAAAAAAACAACACCATGGCAAACATTAACTAGCTGTATGAGATAAAGGTCGAGATTAGAAAAAGTATAAAGATAAAAAAGTGAATCTATAAAAATAGAGAAACGTTTATCAAGTTCTTTTTAAATTATGGAAGATATATACCAATCCGGCATTTATTTCAATTTTGCAATCATGTCCTTTAAGTACTTCCGAATTGCTTCAGGGTTTCCAGCCACTTGTTGTTCTCTTTTCACATCTTTTTCCATCTTTTCCTTCGCTTTTTCAAAAATTTCTTCTTCTTTATCACGAGGAATTACGACAACTCCATCAGCATCACCTACTATCAAATCACCTGGGTGAACGGTTACGCCACCACAAGAAATTGGGACTTGTACTTTTCCACTCCCATTTTTCGCACTAGCCGCAACAGCAGTTCCTTTACTAAACACCGGGAAATTTAATTGCTTAATACCAACAATGTCACGAATAACACCGTCAACAACAATTCCTTGAATACCAAGTGTTTGCGCAATACTTACCATAAAGTCTCCGGCAATTGCTCGATATGTATCACCTTTCGCATCAACAACTATCACATCCCCCGGTTTAGCCTCATTAAACGCATGAAGTATCATTGAGTTGTCACCAACTGGCATTTGTACCGTGAAAGCACGGCCGCTAATTTTATATTCTTCTTTTAAAGGCTTGATTGCGTTGTCCAAATTGTTTAATCCGTTCATTGAATCTGATATAGCGGTTGTGGGTATTTTTGAAAAATGTTCAGTCATATTAACCAAAATGATCCCCTCCAAATAACAGAATATTTTGATTAAACTATACCATTAAATAGGTTAAGATGATAGAATTTTTTACTTATTTATAAAATATTGTGTCTAGTAAACTTAATTTTTGTGTAAATTATGTTATTACAGATGTATTAAGTTCATTTGCATTATTTTTCCTTTTGTTTATTAGAAAAAAGTATGTTCTCACAAAAAATGATGTTACTATTAAAATATTGTTATTGAAAAAGAAGGTGATGTGAATGATAAAAGATATTTTGCTTGTTTTACTAATCCAACTATTGTATGTTCCAACATTTACACTTCGAACGATTTTTTTAGTAAAAGGATGGAAAATAAAAGCCGCAATTTTTGGTTTTCTAGAAACGATTGTTTATGTATTTGGTTTGTCTATCGTTCTTACCGGAGACAAGGAATCGATTGTAATGATTGTATATGCTTTAGGATTTGCCATTGGTATTATTGTTGGCTCTTTGATTGAAGAAAAGTTGGCAATTGGCTATACCACTTTTCAAGTCATTATACCCACTAAAAACGTAACTCTTATACAAGCACTACGAGAACAAGGTTATGGTGTTACTGTGTATGAAGGAGAAGGGATTGATAGCAAACGTTACCAATTATCGGTTTTAACGACAAGAAAAAAAGAAGAAGACTTATACCATTTTATTCAAGAACTAGAACCTCGTGCATTTATTGTGGCCTATGAACCGAAAGCATTTCGAGGAGGATTTATCTTGAAAAGTATGAAAAAACGTAAACAAAAGAACTAATAAATTTGATTTTAACAGTGTTTTTTACAAAAATAGATCAAAATTTTTGTCAGTAGACCTATTTGAAACATGATATAATCAAAAAGTTACTAAAATTTATCTGGTTTACTTCCAAATATTATTTTTTAACTCGTTTATAAACATTTTCCGATGGAAAAGACATGAAGTTTGTGCGAAATATTAAAATTTGTGTGCGATTTTCCCAAAAAATGTGCGAAAAACAAAAATTATTGTGCGATATGCTGAAAAGTCGTGCGAATCGTCAGGAAAAACGTGCGAAAAACTAAATTTGTGTGCGAATTCCTATAAATACTAAATGAAAATAAAAAGATTGATAGCATAAGGAGTATTTATCATGGCTAGCATCAAAGATTTAATCAAACAATGGCAACAAGCCTTAAAATTAGAAGCCCAATATTTACAATCCCAAGGTGGAACAAAGGTCATGATTACAGAAGGAAAATATTTGACCCATGATGATAAAGGGACGACCTATTGGTTTAAGCTTTCTACCGATCTTCTTTTACCAGACAGTACACCTATTCGTCTTGAATATAAAGACGAAATATATAATGGACGTGTTGTATCTGTTGATGGTTATGATCTTGTCATTAAAATTAATGATTTTCTTGGTGCAAAAGTGCCGAAAGCTAATCTTTATAGTGCTCCTTGGGAATTATTAGTTACTTTATCAAAACGGTTGGATTCAATTCAATCTAGTTTGAAAAAACAAAAACGTATACACCGACTTTTAGTTCCAAATATCTCTCCGAAACATCGAAAAGACAAAATCTACAATGATCTTTCGGAACTTATTCTTCGCGCTCAATCCAATCCAACAACTTATGTTTGGGGCCCACCTGGCACGGGAAAAACTTATACGTTAGCAAGAACAGCAGCTTATTTTTATCGTAAAGGATTAAAAGTTCTAATATTAGCCCATAGTAATACGGCAGTTGATGTTCTTATGTTGGAGTTGGCGCAAATATTAAAAGAAAAAGGGCTATGGAAAACAGGAAAAGTACTTCGTTATGGATTTAGTCATCATCCAAACATAGAAGGAGAAAATGACCTAGTATCAGAAAAACTTGTTGAAAAATCTTTTCCTAATTTAAGAGAACAATTAAATGAACTTGAGAAGAAAAGATTTTTGACGAAAAGAAATTTTTCATATCGTGCAGGAAAAAATCTTGCAAGAATTGAACAACAACTAAAAAAAATTCGTTCAACGATTAAAAAAGAAGAAGAACGATTTGTTACTGATGCAAGTGTACTAGGTGTAACTTTATCAAAAGCAACGATTGATCCGTTAATTTATGAACAAACATATGACCTTGTCATAGTCGATGAAGCAAGTATGGCCTACCTACCACAAATTGCCTTTGCTGCAAGCCTTGGAAAACATGTCATAATATGTGGCGATTTCAAACAGTTACCGCCAATTGCCATGTCAAATCATCGTTTAGTAGAAAAATGGTTAAAACGAGATATATTCGAAGTGGTAAAAATAGTCCAAGTCGTATCAGAAGGAAAGAAACATCCAAACTTATTCATGTTAAGAACACAAAGAAGGATGCATCCTGATATTTCAAGTTTTACAAATCAATTTATTTATCAAAATCAGGTTCAGGATCATTCAAGTGTTCAAAAGAAACTGGAGAGCATTGTTGCAAGGTTACCGTTTCCTACAGAAGCTGCTGTGCAAATTGACTTGTCAAAAATGGGAGCTTTCTCCTTAAAGGAATCAGGAACAGATTCGAGATTTAATTTATTTTCAGCTTGTGTTGCCATGCAGATAATACTTACAGCTAAAGAAGATGGAATAAATTCCATAGGATATATAACGCCCTATAATGCACAGACTCGTCTCGTAAATGCGATGATAGAAGAATTTATCCCAAACAATGAAAGAACCGATGCAGAAAACAAAATCGTTGCCGCAACTGTTCATAAATTTCAAGGTTCAGAGCGGGATATGATTATATTTGATACAGTTGATAGTTACCCTCAATCTCGAGCTGGTATGCTTTTAACCGATAAAAATAGTGAAAAACTTATCAATGTTGCTGTTACACGGGCACGGGGTAAGTTCATTTATATTGTCGACAAAAAATATATGACATCGAGGACGTCAAAAAATAAAACAGTTCAACAATTAATATATCATATGGAAAAGTCTGGGCATTCCTATACGCGTCATCACTTTCACAAACTGACTTCTTGTAAAACACATCCAAATTTACAATGGTTTGATGAAAAGAATTTAGGACAAGTATTACAGGATATGGAGCAAGCGAGAAAAATAAAGGTATCCGTTTCATATCCAGCGAAGCTCGATCCAAGGCTTTGGCAAGTATTAAAAAGGATAGAAAAAAATACAGACATCCAGATCATTACACTACATAAGAATGAAATTCAGTTACAGAATTATGGTCTTATACAAAAAGATGCAGTCATGCCTTTTATCCAAATAGATGACGATATTTTATGGATTGGTACACCACAGATAGATTCCAATTTTGAATCATCGCCCAAACCTCCCTTCTTTAAATGTCGACTCATTTCTAAGCAAGCGGTAGCTATTCTCTCAAGTTATTTGAATCTTAAGCAACCGACAAAGATTGATAAACAAAGGCAGCTTATTCACTTTCGATCATCCTATACATTCACACAATATGTTTTATCATGGGATCAATGTCCTTCATGTGGAAGTGTTCGTAAAGTCGGTACAAATTCGGTTGGAACTGTCACGCTAAATTGCGATCATTGCGGAATGAAAGCTGGATTACAGGACTGGTATGTACAAAAATATTTTAATTATGCAGATGTAAAATGTTATACATGTAAAAGCATCCTTGAGGCGAAGGGGAAAGGAAAAGATATTCAAATATTATGTCCACATTGTGAAACAGAAATTAAGGTAGAAACATTTTTATAGAAATACTATTAAACGACAGATATCTCCACCTGCCGTTTTTAGTTATTTTTCAAAAAATATGGAACTTTTCCGGTTTAATAAACGTATATTTACTAACTAATAAAAACAAAAATTGCATTTACATAATAATGATATGAGGGAAGGTCTTATATGTTACTATTAAATGTCTTTGTGGCGCTTATTATCTTTATGACAGGATTTGCATTAATTAAGGTTTATCATATCGCATATAAAAGAGAAGAAATTAGCAAAGGCAAATTCCAGCTCTATACTGTAATAACTATTGTTATCGGTATTGGTATAACAACGTTCTTTATTACATTGTTTAATCAAATTTTTAACTTATTAATCTAGTAGTGATTTAAAAGATGTCACAGAATCCGAATAGAATGAAGGTAATGGCAGAGCTTGGGCTAGCAGACGGTGATTTGAAATAGGGAGTCGAATGTTCAGATCCAGGCAGGTGAATGGAGGATCCGAATTAAATGAAAAGGATATTTAAAGTTTTGATTATCATGCTTATTTTGTTGATTATTGGATGTTCCCATTCAGTTTCTCCAAGTGAAAATAAAGAAAGGTCGAGTTTTACAGGTACAATTAAGGAGATTGATGGAAATCGAGCGGTTGTATCTGCGGTTTTAGTAGAAGGAAATCCTGAAGGTGATGTAATTGTTGATCTATCGTTGAACAAAAATGATACATTCCAAGTTGGCGACAAAATAAAAGTTGAATTTGATGGCGTTATACGAGAATCAAATCCAGCACAAATTAATACTTTATCAGTTGAATTAGTTGATTAAGTTAGTACAGGAAATAGGTTCTGTGATTCTATTTTAATATAGTTTCACGGAACCTGTTTTTTAATCGTGAAAATTTTTAAATAAACATTGTCCTTTTGAACACGCTAGGTTCACGGATTGAATTAATCTCATACATAAGTCTCAATTTAAAGAAGACAATATTGTACTGAAATGGAATGGATCCTAATTTTGTAAATATAAAATGCTTTTTCAATTGGAGTAAGGGTTAGAGTGTGCGTCTGGCAGATTATTAACAAAAAAGTTTTATTGTCTGATGTTAACTTTCTTACAAAGAACTGGATCTACGTCAAGTTTTTGGACACAAAAAGATTAAGTTTTTTTGCACAACAACCATTCATGGATTGTTCCACGTCCCAAGTAGATTGTCAAAGTGAAAAGATCCTTTGACAATCTACTTG
>NZ_JAOUSE010000048.1:0-23236 GCF_025660415.1 Pallidibacillus thermolactis | reverse complement strand
TGGACATGGAAAAGACCATGTCCAGCCTAAATAAGATAAGAATCTTAGAAAATGATGAGCAAAAAAAGACAAATCCCAACTCAAATGAAGCATTTGAGTTGGGGTTTGTCGACAGTCTGAAACTCGCAAATTGCGAGTTTTTTGTATATGATCGATTCTTAACAAACACAATATATATGTTTTGAGAGTTGAAATAATTTTTAGAAAAATGTATAATGAAGATAGTTATTGTACATATTTTGTTGAACTTGAATGGACATTAAAGGGGGATTTTAATGAATCTAGGATTTGGTGAAGTAGCCATCATATTAATCGTAGCTTTATTAATATTTGGACCTTCTAAATTACCTAAATTAGGTCGAGCTGCTGGAGAAACACTGCAAGAATTTAAAAAAGGAATGAAACAAGTCATTGACGATGATGATCAAAATAAACAAAAAACGAATGATTAATCTCCTTGAAAAAGGAGTTTTTTTATTTTTTCAATTAATTGGATAAAGCCCCTGTCATAACAGGGGCTATCAGCCAATATATTTAGTTTTATGAGAAGTTTCCACCGTTTAACTGTTGTTGTGCCATTGATACTAAACGTTTTGTAATTTCTCCACCAACAGATCCGTTTGCGCGAGAAGTTGTGTCTGGTCCAAGATTTACACCGAACTCTTGCGCAATTTCGTATTTCATTTGATTTAATGCTTCTTCCGCTCCAGATACTAATAATTGATTACTGTTGTTTGAACGTGCCATAACGTAATCTCCTCCTAATTTACGAGCAAATTGCTCTTATTTGTAATCAACTTTTTATTGTTATGTTGATTACGGTACTTATTTTGTTTAATTATCATTTTTATATACTTTACTTACAGTGGTAATCCATTCCAAGTTTTTGGGAAGGTTTGGTAAGCACTTGAATGTCGATTTCAACGTATTATAAACTTTTAAACTTTAGGTACACTAAACTAAAAAGGTAGGAGGAATGATCATGGCAATTTGTCCACTGTGCAACGGATTTACAACTGTACAAGAAACTTGTAATGAATGCTCAATCAATATGGACGATCAAGGTAAGATCAGTGATTATTATGATGATTACAGTCCATATATGGATATAGATCTTATGAAGCTAGAAGATGGTTATGGAAGTAATTTTGAAAACCAACAATGTGTCCATCTTTTACAATGTCCATCTTGTGGGCAAGAGCAAGTCTATTTTGTACAAGAATAAGTGTCCATATTTTAAGCAAAATCTGTTAACTTTAAAAATAAATGACGTAGTCTTTCGTACCGTTTTTTTTCAATTTTCCTTTCATCAAACTGCATCGGTTTGGCATTTACTTCAAAAATTTTTAAATTATTGTTTTTTGTGATACCAATATCTACTGAGAACTCACCAAATAAGCCAAAGTGTTTAGTTAGTTCATGACCAATTTCATTAATCATTTGTTTTATTTCAAACTTATGATCATCTGAAAGGATCAGAGCGGTGGGTTTAAGTATTTTTCCACCGCGAGGGATATGGGTTGTAATGTTATGAGAGGCAGCGAGGCGAATACCGATTCCAGTTAATACATACTTTTGAATGTTCTTTTCAACTTTTAAATGGGCAAGGACTCGATAATCAAATCGTTTGCCGTTGATTGTTGCTGGTCGTATCGCTTGTTGGGCAATCAATGTTCCGTTTGTAAGATCGGTTTTGTTCATTTCCCAATATTCATCAAAACATTGAAATACTTGTTTTTCTGTATATTTTA
Organism: Pallidibacillus thermolactis; assembly: GCF_025660415.1. Lineage (NCBI taxonomy): Bacteria > Bacillati > Bacillota > Bacilli > Caryophanales > Bacillaceae > Pallidibacillus > Pallidibacillus thermolactis. The sequence continues at coordinate 21,485 of NZ_JAOUSE010000048.1, read as the reverse complement.
ATACAACGACAGCACCTGTATCATGATATTTTACAATGCTAACACCATTGCCTTTATAATTATCTCTAGGCTTTATATAAACGACCTGATGTTGTTGGCAAAAGGCAAGGAAGGAGCTTTTATCACGGATTAACATCGTTTTAGGTAAAAAATTTCTTAATCTATCATTTTTTCTTAAAACTAGAAATGTCTCGTATTTATCGAGAAAGCAAGGATTGAATATAGGAATTTGTTGATCTTTTATCCAACTTAATGCCGTTTTATATTTAGGTGTTTTTTCGATGATTCGCTTCGAAATGCGATTATAAAAGATATTGGGTACAGGAAAATGACCTCTGATCCATCGCTTGTTTTTTCCATCGAAAATTGCCCCGTCAATTGAATCGTTTCCTATCTGTTCAACAGGTACGAGTACCGGAATACATTTTGTTTGCCATAAATATTCTGCTAATCCAGTGACATATGGTTCATTTACCATGATTTGACTTTTTTGATTTTGATGGACAAGAAAACCAATCAGCGGTCCTGCATTGTTTTCAGAACAATTGACTTGGAATAAGAAAATATCCTTTTTTGCTTGAATTTTTTCTATAAAAGGTAAAGGTGTTTTGTTATGACCGAATAATACTTGTTTTCCAAGAGTAGAATGAAACCATACTTTTAAACGATTATTGTAAAACAAGTTCATGGAAAATCATCTCTGGTTTATTGATCACCGTTTCAGTTAAGTGTACAGCATATTCCAGTATTAATTTGTGAGTGTATCGTTCCTTTTTTCTTAATTTCGGATGGGAAAAAATGGAACGACCAGGTTTTGCATTTGCTTCTAGCATCCATATATTTCCATCTTGATCAATCCCCATATCAAAACCGATTTCAGCGAGTTTTTCTCCCCAATGTTTAGTTAATTCTTTACTAATTGCGACGGCTGCTTCGCTTAATCTTCTGGTATATGTTTTACGTTGCTTTTCATCTGGAAAAGTTTCATCTAAAGTTTGGACTTTTCCACCAGCAACTATATGAGTTGTTGGACTACCTGATGCAGAAGTTTTGCATGCAATTGCTGTTACAACCCATTCGCCATTTTGTTTTTTGTTTGTATGGATTCGGTAATCAATCACACGATTTTCTTTTTTATTTAAGGAGATCCCTTGTTGGACGATATATTTATGACATAATGAGTCGACATTGAGAAATTTCATTAATGTTTTCAATGAATGAAATTTAATTAAACGAGTTCCCTTTTTTCTATCTCGAAAACGTAAATAGTAATGTTGTTTATATTTCGTAATATTATAAATACCGTTTCCTAAACTGCCATGAATCGGTTTTAAATATATAAAAGGGAATTGTTCAATCATGGATTCAATAGACGCTGGACCAGATAAAAGTAATGTTTTTGGTAAGAGCGGTTGCAGTTTTTTACTTTTTATTAATTTTACATAAATATCCCACTTGTTAAAAAAGCCAGGGTTAAACCATGGAATAACATATTCCTCAGAAAGTTTTAACTTCATATCTTGAATCATCTTTAAGTTTTCTACGGTTCGATTTGGCAACCGATCATAAATAACATTAGGAATAGGGACTTCTATTGTTTTCCACTTATTTTCAGAAAAGACATATCCTGTTACAAGCCCTTGTTCCCACTTAATATGTTGAATTCCGAAAACGATGGGTAAAACTCCTGTTCTGTCACCATAAGATAAAATTCTTTCAAAATAGGATGTGCGACTACCAAGGGGGATATGTGGATACTTTGTAAAACCTGCTGTAAAAATGCCTAAAATCGGTCCAATAAATAAAGTTCCTTCTTTTTCAAATAAGTGAAGTTTTAATGGTAGTTGAGGCATGTGTAATTCTGTAGCTAAAGATGAACTAATCTCGATTACTTTTTTGTTTGTTTGATGAGGTTTAGCCTCTCCATTCACACTTAGATTTCCAAAGGCGATCGTATGAATCGTCTTAAACGATAATTCTCTTGGAATATAAATGACTTTATCTTGCACTGGGATGATTTTAATTGGATAAAACTTGCTCATCGTTAACCATTCCTTTCTTTGGGGAGCTGATGATGTACTTTCCATATGCTAGCGGGGCTCGAAAAAAGGTTTCTGTTATTTCTGGTTGTAAGGTGAGAAAAACGTTTCTTCCTGGTTTTGAATTGGTTTCTAGTATCCAGACCGCTCCTTTTTGATCAACACCAATATCTATTCCAATTTCAAATAATGGATGAAAAATAGTTTCAAGTAGTGTAGGGACCGTATTTATGATTTCGTTTATGCTTTCTTGAATAAACACCTTTTTTTCAGCCGTTTGCTTTTTAAACCAAGAATCAAAAGTTTTCGGAATTCCGCCTGCAGCTAAATTTGATAAAATACTGTTTTTTTGACCGACTCGTATAGCTTTTCCTCGTACGCTCCATTTCCCCGTCTCATTTTTTTGCAACAATATGCGTATATCAAAGGGATGTTCCTTTTCATCCTTTAACGATAAATAAGGTTGCAACAAATAAGGATAATTGGCAATTAACATTTGTAGCCATTGATTCAATCTTTTTTCTGTAAATGTTTTTATTATGAGCGATTGACTTTTTACCGTTTGGATATCGTATAAATGTCCCTGTTTTTGAATGACAAAAATGCCTCGCCCTTGACTACCAAATACTGGTTTTAACAAGATTTTCTGATGATTAGATAAATAGTCAATGACAAATCCGGCATCGTTTACTTGTTTGGAATACGGTAAATAGGGTCGGATTCTTTCGTTATGTTTTAACATTTCATACATCTTTAACTTATTAGGTAAACCGTAACCTAAAAAGTGGAATTTAGACGAAGCTTTTAAGGGATTTAAAATACGGCTATATTTTTTAGCCTCAATTTCATCTCGATAAAATGTTCGATCATAAAGAATCGTTGGAATAGTAAATGTTTTTTCCTCCCAGATTGAAGTTTTTGAATTAAATTTGAACCCTGTTATTTTTTCATTTTCTAATTCAATATCGTCAGGTGTAAATCGATATAGTTGAAAATCATATTTATGGGCAAACTTGGCAATTCCATCGATATAATTTTTTTCAGATTCGTTATCTAATGAGATGATTCCAAAACTTTGCATGGACATGTCTCCTCCATCCATTCCATCCCTTTTGCACGTGCAATCTCAACGATCGCTTTTGCTGAGGGACGTACTCCTTTAAAATTACGATGCTCATTTTTTGAAGGTTTACTGTTCACTTCAATTATTTTTAATTTTCCATCCTTTAAAACGGCAATATCAATTCCAAGTTCGATAAATGTATTTTCCCGTTTACGGTCCAATTGACAAGAGACAGCAATCGCAAGTTCTTCCATCAATTGATAAATAAACAAAGCTTTATCTTTTTCAAACAATTGGAGTAGTATTTTTTTTGCAGAAGCGGTTGTTCCACCTCTGGAAAGATTCGTCATAAAGTGATTATCGGATACACGTGCTGTAACTGAAGTTACTTTCCACTGATGGTTCGGTTGTAAATGAGTAAGCACCCGAAAATCAATTAATTTCCCATTAATGGATAAAAGTGAGAGTTCTTCTTGTAAGATATAATCAGTTTTCAATTTGTTCTGTAAAAAATTCCAAGCATCATTTTCATTTGCAAATTTTTTAAAATCCTTTGTAAATGTCTCAATAATAATGTTATTTCTAGTTTTTGTTATTCGAAAAATGCCTCGCCCTTGACTTCCGTATACTGGTTTGGCTAAAAATGCATTGTACGTATGCAAAAATTGATGAAAGTTATCCTTATTCCAACGGGTGCCTTTAGGCAAATAGTTTACTAATGGAAACGCATCTATATAGTCATATAATTCTTGTTTACTAAAAAAACGTTTATTAAATTGCGGTATTTGTTTGTTTATATATTGGACGAAACGTTTATATGTTGCTGAATGAATAATATTACGAGAGTGGATTCGGTTATATAAGAAATGGGGTTTCACTGATCGAATTCGATGCCAATGTTCATTTGCAAAATAATAGCCGTAGTATTGTTTATTTTTTAATGTGTGGTAGGAATAAATAAAAGTAAATAACCCTTTTTTCTTGCCTACTTCCGTTAATTCTCTACAAAAGTTATCAATTGTAGAAAAAGAATGGCCGTTTAAGGTCTTACTATCGGTTAGTACGCCCATTATTGGCCCAATTGTGATTGTATGATTTTTTTTACAGTACATCGCTTTTAATGGTGCTCCTTTTGGTAATCGGAGCGTTGTGTATATATCGGAAGAACAAATGTAAAAAGGATTGTGGTAATGGTGCATATCAACAACAACTTCAAGCTTTTGTTTACCAAAAGAAATGGTCATTTTTCCGTTATGGAAAAGGTTTTTCGCTTTCCTTATTGGTATTTGAATACATAATGGTGGTAGGCTAGATTGGTGATTAGATTCTTGTTGTAACCAAATCCATTCATGGTGTCGTTTATTCTCCATTTAATTTGCTCCTTGCCTTTTTAAAGGATATAATGATTCAGTATTATCTAACGTTGTGTAAACTTTATTCTTGCATATCATATGTGCATTCGCCCAAATATGTGATATTCACTTATCAAATTTAAAAAGAAGGTCGGATTTGTATGGAAGCATTATTTACCATTATTTTTATGGCTGTGATTGGAGCTGTAATCGGTGGGGCAACGAATTCATTAGCGATAAAAATGTTGTTCCGTCCATATGAAGCAAAGTATATTGGCAAATGGCGTATACCGTTTACTCCTGGATTAATAGCAAAAAGAAGGAATGAGTTATCTACCCAACTCGGACTTTTAGTTGTCAATCATTTATTAACAACGGAAACACTTCAAGTGAAATTAAGAGAAGGTAAAATTTATGATGAAACAAAAGATTGGTTATCCAAAAAAGTGCGCGCATTTTTTCAAACGGATGAATCGTTGGGAAACATCCTTTATCGTTTTGGTGTAAAAAATGCTGGAACAATAGCGGAAGAAAAACTCATCGATTGGTTGCAGAAAAAATTGGCAGTATGGAAAAAGAATAATGGAGCAAAAACACTTGGTCATTTTGTTCCGCAAACTATTTGGGAAAGTATAGATGGAAAAACAGAAGAAGCAACTGAATTTATCATTAGTAAATTTAAAATTTTTATCATGAGTCCAAAAGGTCACGAGCTAATACAACAAAATGTTGATCGTTTCTTTGAAGGAAGAGGTATGCTTGCCGGTCTTCTTCAAAGTTTTTTAGATAAACGAAATATTGCTGATCGTATACAAGAAGAACTAGTCAAGATGGCCAACAATGAACAAACGAAAGCAGCAATTCAACAATTATTGCGTAATGAGTTAGATGAAGTAAAAAATTGGACCGTTTTAGAGACAATAAATAAGTTTGAATATGAAAACTGGATGAGGCAAATATGGGAACAGATCCAACAAAAAAGAGTTATTCAACAATGGTTGGATAATCCAGTTTCATCATTGCCAACTTATGAACTACAAGAAAAATTGATCAATGATGTACTCCCTGAAAGTCTAGATAAAGGCATACAATTACTTAGTTTACATGTTGAAAAATTATTGAATCGGTTGGAATTAGACAAACTGATTAAAAAACAAGTTGATACGTTTCCTACAAAACGGTTAGAAGAATTAGTGTTAGGTATTAGTAAACGAGAATTTAAAATGATTACTTTTCTCGGGGCTTATATCGGTGGATTAATTGGAATTGTCCAAGGAATCCTTGTTCTTTTCATGAATTAAACTATCACATTTAATGACAAAGCTCTCCTTTGTTTGACAAGCCAATAAAAAATTTTTGTTAAGAAATAATTTCATAAATGAATATGATAAATAATCACATCCTCGCATTTTTCGTCATAGTTTGTTATAGTTAATTGACTGGTTTTTAACCAATACAATAAGTTGGAGGTTTTTTAATGGCAACAAATATTTTAGATTCTGCAAAAGTGCTAGAACAAACGATTCGTGAAAGTGCTGAATTCATTCATTTAAAACAGCAATATGATAATGTTTATGCAGATGAGGCGACGAAAAAAATATTTGATGATTTTCGTAATATGCAACTAAATTTGCAAACAAAACAAATGCAAGGTGAGCAAATTACACAAGAAGAAGTAATGCAAGCACAACAACAAGTCATGGCTGTACAACAAAATGAAAAAATTGCCGCTTTACTTGAGGCAGAGCAACAAATGAGCAATGTAATTCAACAAATTAATAAAATTGTGATGAAACCTTTAGAAGAACTATATAACGATTAAAAAGTGAAAAATCAAAAAAACAGGAACGAACTGATCGTTCCTGTTTTTTTATATCCTTTCGTTTATATGTTCTAATATGTTTTTAATTGTCATAGTTATTGTATATAAGCATCTAGATCGGGCAGGGGGGCTTGTTGATGATTTATCGACTACTTGCAATGAATATCGATGGAACGATTCTGCAAGATAAACAAAAACTATATAAATCAGTTAAGGAAGCAATAGATTATGTGCAGTCTAAAGATGTGACTGTTACGCTTGTAACATCACGAAATTTTATTTTTGCAAAGCGAATTGCGAAAGCATTAAAACTAGACTCCCTACTTGTTACTCATCACGGTGGATATATTTCAAAGAGCAAGGATGAACCAGTGTTTGTGAGAAGAATTGGCGATAATACTGTTTTTGACATAGTGCAGTTTCTAGAAAATTATAAAACCCATATTCGAATTGTAAATGAGAAAATGTCCGTTAGTAATGTTCCGCCGAAAGAAAAACGTCTAGCCCGTACCATTATTGATCCGACTACTTTCTCCGTTTACCATCACCAATATGTAAATAAAGTAAGCGATTATCTTTATAGTGAACAAATGCAACCGACACATATCGAAGTTGTTTTCCATAATCCATCCGAAGCTGAGGAAGCACAACTCGCCTTACAAAATATGTTTTATGAGGTAAATATAAACCATTATGGTAATCAGCTAATCATCTTACCTCGAGGTGTTTCAAAATTAACAGGTTTGCTCTATATTTGCGACAAATTAAAAATTCCATTAAAAGAAACGGTCGTGATTGGTAGTGGTGAAGATGATCTAGAAATTATTGAAGCAGCGGGTCTCGGTGTAGCGATGGGGAATGCACCACAACCGGTGAAATATGCTGCTGATTGGGTAACACGTTCCAACAATGAACAAGGAGTAGCTTATATGGTAAAAGAACATTTTCGTAAACAACATCCTATATCATTCCTGGAAAAAATGAATATTTTAAAGAAGTAATTACGGCTATGTTTGGGCATAAAAGCATCTAATTGCTATATGCCCTTCATTTATTATGGAATATATTTTTAGAATTATCAGAAAACAAGAAGGGATTTCATTGTTTTTGTCGAATATATATACCAAAAGTAGCATTACATGTTATAGTTTGAAAACGTTTTCGGGAGGGGTTGCTATGTTAGATACACCACTTTTAGTTACACAAATGGTAGAAAGGGCGGAAACACTTTTTCCGAAGAAAATGGTTGTTTCCCGGACATCAACCGGTATTCAACGCTTTACGTATAGACAATTTGGTGAAAGAACTAGAAAATTGGCCAGCGTTTTAAATAAACTTGGGGTTAATAAAGGAGAGAGGATTGGAACATTAGGATGGAACCACCATCGTCATTTGGAAGCTTACTTTGCCATCCCAGGTATTGGGGCAGTCTTACATACAATAAATATTAGATTATCTCCAGAACAAATCGTTTATATCATTAATCATGCGGAAGATAAAATTCTAATGATCGACGATGATTTTGTTCCTTTAATTGAAAAGGTAAAGGACAAATTAACGTCTGTTAAGGCATTTATTGTTATGACGGATCAAAAAGAACTTCCAGAAACAAGTTTGTCACCGGTATACTCTTATGAAGAATTAATTAAAGATGGCGATGGTAATTTTACCTTTGTAACCGATTTAGACGAAAATGCTCCAGCAGGAATGTGCTACACGTCGGCAACAACTGGAAATCCTAAAGGGGTACTTTACTCCCATCGTGCTATTGTTCTTCATAGTTTGATTCTTGGATTAGCTGATACGGGCGCCATAAGTGAACAAGATACGGTCATGCCTATTGTACCCATGTTTCATGTGAATGCTTGGGGGCTTCCTTTTGCCAGTGTTTGGTTCGGTTCAAATATCGTTCTACCAGGTCCGTTTTTTACACCGAAAATTTTAGTGGAATTATTAGAATCAGAAAAGGTGACGATTTCCGCTGGTGTTCCTACTATTTGGTTAGGTGTGGCCAAAGAGTTAGAAGAAGGAAATTATGATTTATCCCATGTTCGTGCAGTGCTGTGTGGTGGCTCAGCTGCACCGAAAGGTTTAATTAAAACGTTTGAAAAGAAATTTAACATTCCATTTATGCATGCTTATGGGATGACTGAAACGACTCCATTAGTGTTAGCAGCCAAACTAAAATCGGAACATGAGGATTTACCAGAGGAAGAAAGGTATGATTTAAAGGCAAAACAAGGTATATTAGTACCGGGTATACAGATGAAAGTGATCGGACAAAATGGCGAAGTCGTCCGGGATGGAAGAGAAATAGGTGAACTTTGTCTCCGTGGACCATGGATTGCTTCTGAATATTATAAAGATGAACGGACGAAGGAAGCATTTAAAGACGGATGGCTGCATACTGGAGATGTTGTAACTGTTGATGAGCATGGTTTTGTTAAAATTGTCGACAGAACCAAAGATTTAATTAAAAGTGGTGGAGAATGGATTTCATCTGTTGATATAGAAAATGCTTTAATGGCCCATGAAGCGGTGTTTGAGGCAGCTGTTATTGCTGTACCACATGAAAAGTGGCAAGAACGGCCGGTTGCCTGTGTTGTTTTAAAAGATGCATATAAAGATAAAGTTACAAAAGAGGATTTACTTGAATTTTTAAGACCGCAGTTCGCAAAATGGTGGTTACCAGACGAAATCATCTTTATGGACGAAATTCCAAAAACTTCAGTTGGAAAATTTTTAAAACGTGCATTACGTGATCAGGTCAAGGGTATGCTTTCAGGAAAATAATGGGTCAAATAAAAAGTGTAAAAAGGAGGCATCCTATGGTTGAAATTGACAAAAAGGGTTGCTTCCTTTTTAAATAAAAGGTATATTATAATATTGTTTATAGGTAAAAAAATCATTCGAATATTATTTTTATAAATATTATTGTTAAAAATATAACAGGGAATTCCTTAATTTAAAACCGTTTTTATAATGTTAAAAAAATGTTTATAATTTATGTCTAATTTTTGAATAATACTTTTGATTTTTGGAGAAAAATAGTTTATCATTGTTTATGAGTGTAAAGTCATTTCATTTATTTTTTCGTGTCAAGGTATATAAATTTAATTTAGGGAAGTTTGTGAAATTTAAAACAATAACTTAAAAAAATGTAAGGGTTTCCAGATTTTTCATTTTTTTACTTTCATACCGAGATAGTTTATATACCTTTTTATGTTTTATGACAATTATTAGATGAAGGGAGAAAGTGAAATGTCAAAAGTATTGGAAGAGGAGAACGTACAAACAACAGATGTTCAATCTGTAAAAGATGAGCGTGAATTATTAGAACAATTATTAAAACCAGAAGTACAAAAATCTATAACCACTTTAGTTGAATTACTTCCACAATTGACTGATCTTGTAACAACATTGGCGAAGTCAACTGAAACTGTAAAGTCCCTTGTAACGGATGAAAGATTACAACAAGATACCGTTGGTGCAATGAAGGAATTCGTTGGTCCTGTAACAAATACAGTAAAACAAGTTGCAGCAAATGTTATTGAAGCTAAAGATCGTGCAGAAGAAAGCCAAGAAGTTATTGGCATTTTTGGCTTGTTAAAAATGTTAAAAGATCCTCAAGCACAGAAATTATTCCGTTTCTTAAACGCTTATCTACAAGTTTCTGCAGAGAATGCAAAGAAATAATATGAGAACGTTAAAGAAATAATATGAGCAAATAATAATACACATTGAAAAGCGGGGGATTATACAATGTCAAAAAATATCGTTATATTAGGCGCAGGTTACGGTGGTGTATTAACCGCTTTAACGGCTCGTAAATATTTAACAGAAGATGAAGCAAAAATTACGGTAGTTAATAAATATCCAACACATCAAATTATTACAGAATTACATCGTTTAGCTGCAGGAAATGTATCTGAAAAACGGATCTCTTTACCATTAAATAAACTTTTTAAAGGTAAAGATATCGATGTTGTTGTTGCTGAGGTTGAATCTTTTTCTGCAGAAGATAAAAAAGTAAGACTTTCTAATGGTGACACATTATCATATGATGTATTAGTTGTTGGATTAGGAAGTGTTACAGGTTATTTTGGTATTCCTGGACTTGAAGAAAATAGCTTAGTTCTTAAATCTGTTGAAGATGCAAATAAAATTCGTGAGCATATTACCTCCCGTATTAAGGCATATGCGGAAACAAAAGATCCAGCTGATGCAACAATTCTAATCGGTGGCGGTGGACTAACTGGTGTTGAGTTAGTCGGTGAATTAGCTGATGAACTACCAGAACTCTTGAAAAAATATGGAATCCGTCGTGAAGAAATTAAATTAAAATTAGTTGAAGCTGGTCCGAAAATTTTACCAGTATTACCTGATGAATTAATTGAAATTGCACAAAAGAGCCTTGAAGAACGCGGTGTTGAATTCTTAATCGGTGTAGCTGTAACTAGTGTAGAAGGTAATGTTGTTTCTCTAGGTGATGGTAGCACAATTACAACAAATTCCTTTGTATGGACAGGTGGTGTAGCTGGAAACCCAGTTCTAGCTGATAGTGGCTTAGAATTAAACCGTGGTCGTGCATCAGTAAATGAATACTTACAATCCACAAACTTTGACAATGTCTTTGTTGTAGGTGATAGTGCAGTTGCAATGGCTCCAAATGGTCGTCCATATCCGCCAACAGCACAAAATGCATGGCAAATGGGTGAATTAGTTGGTTATAATCTATTTGCTTATATAAATCAAAAACCAATGGAAGCATTCAACCCGGCAGATTCCGGTACTTTGGCTAGCCTTGGACGTAAATATGCAGTAGCTAAAGTTGGAGACAATCAAACTCAACTTAAAGGCTTACCAGCTATGTTATTAAAAGAAGCAAGTAATGCTCGTTACTTATCCCATATTAAAGGATTATTCACTTACGCATATTAATGTTTCTTGACCGGATTGGCAATTTATGCCGATCCGGTATTTTTATATATTTAATAAAAAATAATAAAATTTTCTTATGGAAATAGTGCACATATATTAAGGGTGGAAGAGTAATAATTTTCCTTCCGGAGTAACGCAACGATGAGTTTTATTTAATAAATTTTTTTCTTCTAGTAATTTTTCTGCTAATTTTTTTGCCTCTGAATCATTATCGGCTTCAATTGTTTCATCTAGCAATTTTTCCCCATTTTTTTCAAAGGCAGTACATTTATATATCGCCATATTTTTACCCCCTTTGTTGTCTCTTATGAAATGAACAGTCATTCATTAGCTGTATATTATAAATTGTACAATAATTCCAAAAATCAAGCAAAAATTAAGCCTTTCTAAAATTTTCGATCCTATAACTATGATCGTTTATAATTACAATTAAGTAACTACATAAAAGGAGCATATGAAGATGGGAATTGATAAGCAAATTATTTTACTAATGGTGGGGCTTTTGATTGGATTTATCGGAATCGTGGTTCGATTATATTTCAAATCTTTTTTTGCAATTATGCTTGAAGGAATACTTTTTATTGTTAGTCTCACCTATATTTTTACACAAATGGAGTTGTTAGATGTTCCCTTTGCTATCAGTCTAATCGTATATGGATGGGCGACGTTTACATCTGTTTTTACAGCAAATAAAAATCATGCCCAATATACAAAAAAAATAAAACGAGAGCTTCCGCACTGTGAAGTTCGAATAAAAAAAAGTCTGAATCGTTTATTGATCGACCTCTTTTTTACAATGCTATTATTCGGTTTATCAATGGTATATTTTATTTTTAATCCGAATCCGGTTGTTTCTTTAGTTCTGCTTTTTGGGCTTTTCTCTTTGCTTATGGAAATGATCAAACGAATCATTAACTTTGCTAGTTTGCGGGTTTATTATGAAGAAGATTCGAACATGCTTTATGTATTAACTTCATTTGAAGGAAAAAGGTATCCGCTAGAAGATGCCGTTGACATTGAACTTCAATCGAATGTGGATATATTAAGATTGTTTCCGTTGTTTACAATGTTTAATAACAATATGGATTTTACGACCAAAATGGGAAAAACAGTAAAAATTTCTTTTCCAGGTGAAAAAATATATTTAACGATGCCAACGGATCAATTGAGAAGAATCGAGCAAATTCATATTAATAAAAATGAACAAATAAATAAAGGCAGTGTTTTAAGTGAAAAAGAGGTTTTACCTTTTTATCATCGGAAGAACTTGAAAAGACTTTTGGGGAAAGGATATTTTGCTATTACTGTTAAAGGGGTTGGTGCTTACGCGACATTACTTGTCATTTTAACTATTTTAAAAGTTCCTGTATGGATGATGACTGTAGGTATTATCCTGTTTTGGATAATAAATCTTGCCATTTCTGACCGAATATTAAAGGCAGCATTAGATGTAGAAGAAGTAACGGATGAAGCTGTATTAAAAATTGCTAGGAAAGTGTTTCAACGGGCAAATTTACCGAATATTACCTTATATCAAACGGAAGCTACAGAATATAACGGCTTTGCTGCAGGAGCCAATATAGGTCGCTCGATTATTACATTAACGACAGAAACTTTAAAATTGCCACTGGAAGCCATCGAAGGAATCCTTGCTCATGAAGCAATACATGTTAAGAAAAGAGATATTTTGATCGGTCAATTCATGCGTTTTGTAAGTATAGCCATTGTTATTGGTATTATTTTTCTTGTTAAATTTTTATTTCCAAATCAAACGATATTCCTTTTCATCATAATCTGGGTGTTAATGATGATTTTTCCAGTTGTTTATTCATTGTTTACCCAGTGGATGGAAGTGCGTGCGGATCATCTAGGAGCAACATTACTTGATGGTGGAAATGAACAGATGGCTAAAAGCTTGCAACAATTAGCGAAAAAGCAAGATGAGGCCATAGAAAAGTCTGGACAATTTAATATGATGAATACTGAGGATTCTAGTGCCAAAGAAACGGTTTCATCTGTGGAACGGGATAAATGGTATTTCCGTTTGCTAGAGTTTCAATTTCAATCTCATCCACCGATGTATTGGCGAATTCATTCTTTACGAACTACCAGTTGTAGCTGGAATGTACAGAAATTGAAAAAATGGTGGAGGGAACGTATGAGAGAATCCATTCCTGATAAAATTCTAAAATAAAAGAAGTACCCGTATTGGTGCTTCTTTTTCGTATAAAAAGCTTTTCTCAGTGAATACCGATATCCAATAAAAGTTCACCTTAGTCATTGATGCAAGATTGAAAAAAATATGGCATAATAAAAGAACATATATTCGATTTTTTATAACCAGATGGGTGAGGTGATTTTTTGAAAAAGATAAAATTTATTCACTGTGCTGACCTTCATTTAGATAGTCCTTTTATTGGGTTGTCGACACTTCCGGAAAACATATATGAAAAAACGAAAAATTCAACTTTTGATTCATTTACAAAAATCATTGATATTGCGATCCAAGAACAGGTTGACTTTATGATTATTGCTGGTGATATATATGACGGAGAAGATCGAAGTATTCGTGCCCAACTTTATTTTCGCAAAGAAATGGAACGGTTAGAAAAAGAACAAATTCAAGTTTTTATTGTTCACGGCAATCATGATCATCTAGGTGGTAGTTGGACAAATATTTCTTTACCTGAAAATGTGCATGTTTTTTCATCTAAAGTAGAAATGATTCCATTTATCAAAGAGAGTGGAGAAAAGGTTCACTTATACGGTTTCAGTTATGATAAAAAGCACGTGTTTGAAAGTGTTATCCATCATTACAAAAAAATAAGAGGTGCAGACTTCCATATCGGTATCCTCCATGGTCATGACAGAAAAAATCAACATCATTATTCTTATGCTCCATTTACTCTACAAGAATTACTCGAAAAAGATTTTGATTATTGGGCTTTAGGTCATATTCATAAACGTGAGATACTCCATGAACACCCCTATATAATTTATCCAGGGAATATTCAAGGAAGACACCATAAAGAACAAGGTAGAAAAGGGTGTTATCTTGTTGAAATAGATGAAATACATACAGTGGTTACGTTTGTTGAAACTGCACCCATTCAATTTTTAACAGAAAAACTTGAAACGGATCAACGAATAAACACGTTTGAAGACTTGTATAACCTTATTTTAAATCTAAAGAGTGAATTACGGGTAAAAAATGGAGATACAATCTTACAAGTGATTATGAAGGAAGAAATGATTGATTCAAAACTCCAATCATTTATTCATACGGGTGAGCTACTGTCACTCTTACAAGAAGGGGAAGAACATCAACAAACCTTTATTTGGATTGATGGAATTACACTAGAGAAACAAAAGAAACCTCTTAAAGCAGTTGGTGATGATTTTTATAATGCATTACATGTACAGTTAGAACAAGTGGATTTACAAGAAGCGTTATCTCCTCTATTAAGTAACCCGCGTATAAAAAAATATGTGGAGCCATTAACGATGGAAGAGGAATTACAAATTAAGGAGGAAGCAAATCAATTACTCTTGCAATTATTAAAAGGATCAGGAGGTGATTCGCTATGATGATTAAAGAAGTACATATCTATGGTTATGGGAAATTTGAACAATTCAGAGTATCCTTTGCACCATATCATATCGTTTATGGGAAAAATGAAGCAGGTAAATCAACCCTTATGTCATTTATCCATAGTATTCTTTTTGGATTTCCATTGAAGCAACAATCTGATTTGCGGTATGAACCGAAAACTAATTCAAAATATGGTGGACAAGTGATTTTGAAGTCAGAAACATGGGGCGAAATTCGTATTGAACGAGTGAAAGGAAGAGCAACTGGAGATGTAACGGTATACTTAGAAGATGGTTCAAGAGGTGGTGAAGAGTTATTAAAAAAGGTTTTAAATGGGATGGATAAAGAAACCTTTCAATCGATTTTTTCCTTTAATATCCACGGGTTGCAACAAGTTGATCGTTTACACGGCGAAGAATTGAATCAATTTTTATTTTCCACTAGTGCCATTGGAACCGATCGAATTATGGAAGCCGAACGTTCAATTCAGAAGCAACTGGATAAATTATTTAAACCATCCGGAGTTAAACCAGTTTTGAATGTGCAATTAAAGCAATTGAAACAAACAGAAAAAAAACTGAATGAAGCAAAGGTGAAAATTGATCAATATGAAACATTAATAAAAAAATTAGAAACAATAAAAGCAGACTTGGCTACGAAACGACAACAACTTAAAACAGTAGAAGAGGATATTGTAAAAAAACGAGAATGGAACAGGGTCTATCCACTACTAATCGAAAAGCAAAAGATTTTACAACAACTTGATGAATT
Organism: Pallidibacillus thermolactis; assembly: GCF_025660415.1. NCBI lineage: Bacteria > Bacillati > Bacillota > Bacilli > Caryophanales > Bacillaceae > Pallidibacillus > Pallidibacillus thermolactis. Next base: position 5,905 of record NZ_JAOUSE010000048.1, on the reverse strand, counting down.
AGGTGATGTTCGATTTCCAATAGATGGTGTAGTAAAACTAGAGCAGTTGGAACATCAACAAAAATTAATTCAAAATCGTTTAGCAGCATTACGCGAAAAACAAAAACAAATAGAAGATGAATTAGAAAAAGTAAATGTACAAGAAGAAGTTCTGAAAAATAAAGATGCTATTGAACTTATTGTGGAAGATTTACCTACCTATCGTAACGATATTCAAAAAATGAAACAGTTACAAATGCAAATGCAACAAGTTGAAGAAGAAATATACCGTTTAAAAGGAAAAATCGGTTATCAAGGTCCGATTGAATCGATTAATGATTTTAATCTTAGTTTCGCAAGAAAAAATGAGGTTCAACAATTAACGGAAAAACGAAAATTATTAACAGAAAGGAAAAAAGATCTAGAACAAAGGGAAGCTGAATGCCGCGATAAATTAATAGAAGTCGAATCTTATATTGAGCAATTAAAGTTCAAACGACTAAATGAAGAACAACGTGTTGAATACGAACAACAAATTGAAAGATATCATGAACAAAGCGATTTGTCGAAGGAACTGGATATGATCAATAATCAAATTCAAACATTTTCGAAAAGCCAAAATCAAAAATCCGATAAAACCGTAAACCATTTATTTCTCCTTAGCTTTTTTGCTTGTTTCATTGCAGCTGCCATCACGTTTTTTATACGATATGAAAAAATTTCTGTCGGTTTACTTATCATTGCAATTAGTAGTCTTGCTCTTTATTTTAATAGGTTAAAACAACCGAAAGCAAATTTCTTCGTAGAATCGTTACAAAAACAAAAAGAACAAATAGAGCAGCAACTAAATTTAAGGCAATTTGATGTTGAAAAAGTAGAATCAGCGAAACAAAAAATTGCCAATGACGATAAATTACGCCACCAAATTGAGATTGAAGAAATACAGCAAAAGGCTCTAAGTGATCAGTTTGACCAAATTGTTCAAAGTTTTGAAGAGTGGGAGATGGAATGGGTTGAAAATGAAAGGAAAATGATTGAAATTGGTAGGGAATATCACTTGTCACAGCAGATGGCAACAGAATTTTTAAATGAAAGCTTTGAACGGTTAGAACAGTTACGGGAAAAACTTTTCGAACAAAAACAAATGGAAAAACAGTTAACAGTATTAGAGAAGGTCGTGAACGAGAAAGAGCAAATATTGGGAAAATTAACCAAATCTATATCTGTTAAAGGTGCCGATTATCAGGAAAAAGTGTTTCAATTGAAGCGACTATTAACACAACAATCGGAATACGTAGCAAAACGAAATCATTTTCTTGAAAAAATTCATGAATTAGAGGAACAAATTCAATCATACCAAATTGAATTGAAAACAATAAATGATTCGATTGCGGATTTATACAAGCTTGCAGATGTCGATTCAAAGGAGTTCTTTTTGTTAAAAGGAGAGAAGGCAGATCGAGTCGAACTACTTCACAATCGACTTGAACCTATTGAAAAACAATTACTATATTCTGAAATAAAATTACCAAGTTCATTGGAAGATATACCACCTAAAGTCACGAGTCAAGCATTTGAACGAATGGATGTACAAAAAAAGGAACTGCAGCGTGAAATCGAACGATTAGAAAAAGAAATGGCTCAATTAAAAGTTGAAATTGATACGTTGGAAAAAGGGGGAACTTATACGGATTTACTTCACCAATATCATCAGGAGAAGTTTCAATTACGTGAAGGGATGAAAAAATGGAGTGTTTATCAAACTGCAAAATATGTTCTTGAAAAAAGTATGGATAATTACAAAATTGAAAAGTTACCAAAAGTTATACAACTGGCCACGGATTATTTCTCGATTTTAACAGATCAAAATTATGATCGAATTCAAATGGATCAAAAGAAGGATACACTTTATGTTAAGAGACGAGACGGAATGATTTTCAATCCAAAGGAATTAAGTCAAGCTACAGGAGAACAATTATATGTCAGTATTCGTTTTGCATTAGCAAAAACAATTAGTGAACAATTAAACTTTCCTTTTCTTATTGATGACGGTTTTGTCCATTTCGACGGTTCGCGCCAAGTTCAAATGATGAATTTATTAGAAAAACTATCTCATCGTGGACAAATTATCTTTTTTACATGTCATGAACATTATTTACAATATTTTCCGGAAGATCAAATCACTATACTAGAATAATTGTAAATCGTAATGATTAAGATAAACCTTTTTTCATAGAATTGGATGTACATGGTTATTTTAAGATTTTCGACTAGTTTTCCATGTCCTTCTATTATTTTCGTCTCTATCCTTGTTCTCTTTTGTCATCAAAAAGGAGTCAATACAAATAAACATTTATTTTTGTTGATATTGCTGTGTTTCATATTTGTGGTTATGAAAAGAAAAAACCGTATCACAATAAAGTTATTTTGATTGGTACGTTGGCGGACGCGCATCCAGAGGCATGCCGCGCAAAGCGCATTTGCGAGGTCTTCCGATCGTGTGCCTGACGTTTATGCTTTCGGTACAAAAGCATTCGTTGTTTCCGCTGGATCCGCCGCCAACTTTCCTTTAAAAATCTGCTTTTTATGACTTGGACAGAACCAATTTTTCTAAAAAACAAATATACATTAAATGAACGGTTTCACAACAACAAAACATGTTTTATAGGTCTTTATTTTATTAGTTCCGTATTTTCATATCTACTATCTAAAAAGTCAACGATATGGATAATATATCCCTCAATGGTTTGTGGATTTCGAATGGCAGAACCCCATTCGGGGAGTCCGTGGTGACAAAGGATGCAGTGAGACATTAAATGGATATCTTCTAAAGAAACATGAATCTTTTCATTTTCAATTACTTTGGTTAGCAAAAGCACTCCATAGGGGATATGCCCTATCATAACGCCTAATTCATCCATTGTTATCCCAGTCTGTTTTCGGGTTGCGAAATTGGAATCTGTTGCTGTTGGAAATAAATATTTAAACTCTTCATACTTTTTGCCAGCATGGTCATATTCCAGCAATTTTCCGATATCGTGAAATAGAATACTAGTCATAAGAGCATCGTAATTGGGGGTATTGTTTTTATATTGCATCATTCCAGAGAGCATTCTATATAAGTGATCAATGGTATTATTCCAAACTAGATTTTGAGAGTTATCATCAGATTGAAACTGATCCCATAGTTCTCTTTTATGAGCTTTTTCTACAACATTAATTAGTTTCATTACAGCTTGAAAGTGATTTTCCTCAAATTTTAATATAAATCTAGCAAATCTCATTAAACCGACTGTATGTTTCAATAATCCCCCTAAATAATTATGATGATATCCTTTCGCTGCCGGTCTAATTCGGAATTGATCCCAAAATTGATCCATTGCTGCTAATGAGATTTCCTTATAAGGAGATTGCAACTGGTAAAGGTATGAAAATAATTCAACCGTAAGTTCCTCCATATCTTGCTGAGTATAAGCCAGTAAGTAAAAAGGATTTATGTTTTCATCACATGGTACTAACCGATTAATGGTAAGCGATTTATGCCCAAGGTATTCATCAACTTTAGCTTCTACATGAAAGACAGAATATTCCTCCAGCAAGGTGATATATTTTTCTATATCTCCATGATTGTCCCACATCTTCGCATTTATATTGCCTAAATTATTGCTAAAAATAATTTTTAAGTAATGCTTATTGGTCCGTGTTGTTTGTACACTAAATTCATTTAAAAGTACCCGTATATTGACTATGTTACCGACTGCTTCATTTTGAATATTAAAGAATTCCCCACTAGTAGGTAATTCAGGTGGTGGATACTTTTCTAGTATTTTCTTACGTTCTTGTTGCGTTACTTCCGAAATAATTGGGATAAAGTTATAAAAATATGATTTAGACTCTTCCATTATTATCACTCCATAGCGGTGTTAACATATATTCTATTCTAACGTATCAGAATTAAAGATGGAATATGAAATAAAAGAATAATATGTTTAGTACTTTTGCGAACAGCGTTGTTAGCAAAGATGAATGTCACATGTTCAACAATCAATTTTTAACAAAAAATATAATTGAAATTATAAATGGTAGGTATATTAACCCCGTTTTTTTAATAGGATAGTATCAAGAGAGTTGGAAAAAGGGGGATATGAATTTGGACGTACCGTTTTGGATTTGGTTAGTCGTTGCAGGGATTGTGTTTAGTGCATATATGACTATTCGAACAAATCGAGAAGAAAAAGAAATAGAAATGAAGGAAGCGGAAATGGAAGGCGCTATTTACATTGAACGGATGGAAAGGGAAAAGGAAAAGAGGAAACAACTGTCATCCGAAGGATAAAAATATTAAAAATGGGGCTGTCAACGGACAGCCCTCTTTATTATTATCCTCGAGCGTTTGTATTATCTTTTTTAAAGATGTCTTTAAAGTCTTTGTCTTTAATTTTAATGTCTGCATCTTTAATCAATTTATCTAATTCTGCTTGTATTGTTTCTTGATCCATTTTGCGTGTTTTTGCTTCGAATTCAATATCTTCTCTAATTTCATCAAGTGGTTTTACGTCTTTTTTATCCTCGACTTTTGTCACTTGAATAATATGATAACCGTAATCTGATTTAACAGGTTCACTAATTTCTCCTTCTTTCAATTGGAAGGCAGCTTTAGAGAACTCTGGAACAAGTTGATCTGGATTTAACACACCTAAATCACCGCCATTTTCAGCGGAACTAGGATCATCGGAATATTCTTTCGCAACTTTAGCAAAGTCTTCCCCAGCGTTTAATTTTTCCAACACTTCATCCACTTTATCTTCTGCTGATTTTCCATCTTCTGACTTTTCTTCATTTTCATCCGTTGAGATTAAAATATGGCGAGCCGTTACATTTTTCGTTTGGTATAAGTATTCTAATTCAACTTCTTCTTCTGTCACATCTATATTTTGTGTAAAAGCAATCTCTTGTAAAAGCATGTATTCGATATCTTCTTTTAACGTTTCTTCATCAATGTTGTATTGTTTTAAATAATCTTCATATTCCTCTTGGCTGCCAAAATTTTCATCGATAAATTTTTTCAATTCTTTATCTACGTCATCTTTAGACACTTCAAATTTGTCAGCTAAAACTTGTCGATAAACCATGTCTTTTAAAATATTTTCGGTATCGGTACTGTAAATTCGTTTCATTGTATTATAAAAATCTTCTGTCGTAATGGCACCAGATTCAGTTTCAATAAGTGTACGGCCACCGTTATCATTATTACATCCAGCTAACACTAAAATTCCGGCTGTTAGTGCCATCAATAGTAAAGTCAATTTCTTTTTCATTCATTAAACAACTCCTATTTTAAATTACGTACTTGTCTAATTTTACTACAAATCTAACTATAACATAACTTATATTGAGAATAAATATCATAACAAGGAAAAAAATCGATAAACACTTTAGCCATATAGCGTATATAACCCATTATTTTTAAAAAATTGGGTGTTTTCCTCAGTCATTTTTTCATCGTTCACATAGGATATAACGAATTAGAAAAAGGAGGTATGACAGATGACTCATTCATACGGTAGTTCCTTCGTGTTAATCGTGGTGTTGTTCATATTGTTAATTATTGTTGGGTGTTCATATCTATAAGGAAAGCCAACATGAATGAATTTAAATTTGTATAAACAATCAATTGTCGATACAAAAAAGGAGGTGTTCCTATGTCAGGAGGATACGCAGGTGCAGGTTTTGCGTTAATCGTTGTTTTGTTCATCTTGTTAATTATTGTAGGTGCTGCATACGTTTGGTAAAAGAAAAACGGCAGTATGAGTAAAATTATTGTGGGCAAAATTTAACCCCCTCATTTGTTGAGGGAACGTTAGAACGCTCAACAAATGAGGGGGCCACCAAGCGAAAGCGCGGTAGTTAATAAGCAAATAACATG
>NZ_JAOUSE010000047.1:18884-23669 GCF_025660415.1 Pallidibacillus thermolactis | reverse complement strand
TTATTGTCTGTACGCTTCGATAACATCCTAAATTTCCCCCGTTAACCAAGAATTCTATCCCTATTATACAAAAAAAACCTGTAGATTTGGCCACTAGTTAGGGACTTTGTCTACAAGCTGAAACGAAATCAAATATGATTCCGTTTTTTACTCTAGTTGTTTTATTCAGCGAAACCTAGGTTTTCAGCTTGCCATTTTATCCATTGGTATTTTCTTTTTTCTCTTGGAATAAATTGCCTTAACTCTTCTTCACGAAAACCGACTTGGATTCGTTTCTCATCAATAATAATTGGTGTTTTTAATATTCTCGGGTTTTTATGAATGTATGTAAGCAATTCATTCAAAGATAAATCATCAAGAGATACATTTAGTTTTTTAAAATGTTTTGAACGTGTAGAAATAATTTCATCTGTTCCATCCACGGTTAATCGTAAAATGTTTTGTAACTCACTTTTGGTGAGTGGTTGTTTTAATATATTTCGTTCCACATAAGAAATGCCTTGTTGTTCTAGCCATTGTTTTGCTTTCCGATTTGATGAACTTGCCATTCCATAAATCGTTACTGTCATACAATTGTCTCCTTTTTATAAATATTCGTTCGAGGCTCACCTTCGCTTATATAGACCGTACTTTAAAAGCTTTATATCAATGTAAAAGTTTTTCAGTGCTTCTTCATCTGATAATTTTTTCGTAAACTTTTCAATAAAATTGCGTAATGCGACAGATGTGACAATATTAATACAGTGAAAAATTTCGTTTTCGTTTGTAATGTTTAAAAGCTCTTTATCGACAAGCTTAATAATTTCATTATCACTTTTTAAATTCATCTGACCGTTAAAAAATTTGGTAAAAGAAGTCTCGACACGATGTGTTACGTTTAACATGGCTAATTTAAAAAAGTTTCGTTCATTTTCATCGGGTAATTCTTCGAGAAAATTTTTATACAAATCTGTAGCAGCTTGTATAATATCACCGTTATGTTTTTTTAAAAATTTTATGAAAAGGATTTTTCGTTTTTCTGTTTCGATATCCACTAAGTAATAATAGAGATCTTCAATGTTTTCAAAATATTGATAAAAGCTTCCTCTCGGGATTCCCGCCATTTTAATAATATTTGAAACGGAAGCTTTGGCTAACGGAACGCGAGAAAATTCCCTTTCTGCCGCTTTTAATAGTGATCGTCTTTTTTCATCAGACAGATTAAAGAAAGTCCGTTTTGGCATTGTTTTCCTCCAATTATGACAAAGTGACAATCTGTCATTTGCTTATAACTATCTTATATGACACATTGTCGTTTGTCAATCGACTTTTATGACAAGTTGTCATTAATTTTATCATTGTAAAGTTTATTCTTTATTTTCAGAATTGATACGTTATCATGAAATATTTTTGTAATATTGTTGTTCTTGAATTGCAATCAAACAAGTATAAAATAGACTTGGTAAAAGTAAGCTAAAAGGTGGAGTTTCTCTTGAAAAAGACAATTACGATTTTAGGTGCTACAATTTTACTCGGAACAGCAATTGCACCTAGTTTACCTACATATGCTGAAACATCAACTGAAATAGAACAAAAAATAAAAACTAACCAACAAGAGCAATCCGAAGTAGATAAACGAATACAGCAACTAGAAGAAGCGATAAAAGAAAATGAACAAACAATGATCAAAACTGAAAGCGATATACAAAAAACGGAAGAAGAAATTAAGAACTTGCAAGATGAAATCAAAGTAATTACACAAGAAATAGAAGTTCGAGATGAATTAATAAAAAATCGCCTTCGTTCAATGCAATCAGGAAATAGTTTAGTAGATTATTTAGATGTATTACTAGGTTCATCAGATTTTGAAGAATTCATTGGTCGTGCTAGTGCAATTGCTACGATTACTAAAGCAGATCAAGACTTGATTGTTCAACAACAAACTGCAAAAAAAGAATTACAAGATAAAGAAGCAACAGCTGAAGAAAAATTAGCTTCATTAAATGATCTGAAAGTTGAACTTGAAGGTATGAAATCTCAAATTGAGGAACAGAAAGCTCAAGCGGTTGCAATGAAGGAGCAATTATCTTCTAAAGAGCAACAATTATTAATAGAAAAAGAAAAAGCTCGCCAAGAAGAACTGGCTAAACAAGCAAGTCAAGCTGTTGAACAGGTAACAGTTGCTAGTGAATCTAGTACTAAAAAGGCTTCAAGTACGAAGTCAAATTCAAGTTCAGCACCAGTTGTAAATGGTGATGCGGTTCGTGTTGTAACATCAGTAGGAAACCGATTTATTGGAAATTCTGTATACAGTTTTGGTGCTGCAGATCCTGCTAATGGACGTTTTGACTGTTCAGGTTTTGTTAGCTGGGTATTTCAACAAGCAGGTATTTCGATTGGTCGATCAACTTCTGTTCAATCGACAAAAGGTACGAAAGTTTCCACTAGTGAAATGCGCCCTGGTGACTTAGTATTCTTTGATACGTATAAAAAGAATGGTCATGTAGGTATCTATCTTGGTAATGGTAAATTTATTGGTTCCCAAAGTTCAACAGGAGTTGCTATTGCTGATATGACAAGTGGTTACTGGGCTAATCATTTCAAAGGACATGTAAGACGTATTATTAACTAATCATTTAGCATTCAATAATAGAGTTTGACCGAATAGGATATGCTCCCCTTAAGGTGGACAGAAAAAATCGTTAAAATCTGTTTATCTTAGGGGGAGTTTTTTGTCCAAAAAATGTCGTTCTATATGAAGTAATCATGGATTGTATAAGTGGTTTATGAAAATTCATTTATAGTACAAAACCGAGGTAGTATCTTATATCTTGGATCGTGAATGTTGAAATTGATGGAATAAAAGGTTATCAGATTCGAAAATGGGGAAATAATATACCAAAGAATTGAAGGAAGCTTGAAGTTCAAGGGGAAATATTCCTATAATGCATCCCATCTGTCATCTTCATATTTTCGTATCCATTGGTATACTTGTTGATAGGAATTGAGATGTCTTTCAGCTGTTTCTCGATATATTTTTTTCCATTACCTAAAGACATTTTCCATTCGTTCATTTCATGTTTTTTCCTTTGGTCATAGAGCTTGTTCTTCGTTTTTTATGATATTCCTTACATAGGATGATACATTTGAAGAACGATCAAAAGGTATTGATCTGACATGTACTATTATAATATTAATAGATATCAAGAAAATTTAAACGGCCTTAACCCTGATGAATACAGGATTAAGGCCTCTAATCATTTTTATTATTTCTACTGTTTAATTGGTAGAGAGCAGTACATAAGGTTCGGTCTCCTGTTTTTACAACAATGGTTCAACGGTATATCCTTTTTCTTCTAGTATTGATATGATGTTCGGTTCTAAAACTAAATGAAGTGCACCAACAATAACAAAATAAGTTTTATCTTCTCCCTTTTCTAAAAAACCAATTATTTTATCGGCCATTCCATAATTTCGATCGTCATTTAAAGCTCTCATAAACGCTTCATCTTCTTCTGTTGCTGTACGATTATCTTCCATTGCTATTTCTAATAACTTTTCTTGATTGCCTTCCATGTAAACATCTAATAGGGCTTCTATTTGTTCACTGTATTCTTCAACGGTTAAATCTAATGAGGCTTCTAACATCTCAACTTGATATTCTTCAGAAAGGTTGGCAAAAATGGCGAACTGATCTTCTGGATGTTCTAAGGGAATAATTTCTTTTCCATCATCATGAGCACGAGTTAAAAAGTATTCATCGACACCTTCAATAAAGTCAGATTCTAATGATAGAAGAGATTCTACCGTTTGGGCCATTAACCAAGGTTGATAATTTTCGATTAAATGGATCGGCATGCCGAATTCCGATAATTTTTGTTCTAATTTTTTATATAGCGCATCAGAGATATGATCTTTTATCGTTGTTCCATCCTGATAAGTTCCCATGCTCATCATAATGGATTGCATTTCTATCAGATCGAAACCGACGATATCAATTTCAGGAGAAACGACATCCGCTTCAAGGTAGGCCTGCTCAATTTTCTCATTTAAAGGGAAAAGTTCTTCTTTGCCAACATGGATAGTACCCTGTAAATAAACAGTGGTGTTTTCGTTTTCTACTTTCCAAAGAAAGCCTCCAGGTCCATCAGAACGACCAACTACAGTTTTTTGGAGCCCGATTACGATGATTCCTTGCTCTCTCAGTTCCTCTAAGATGGCAAGTTGTTCAGATTGATTTGCATTAGGATTACCCGTAACATTTACTTCTTCTAAACTATGGAGTTTCTTCAAAATGGAAAAATCTCTAATATCGTTATCTGCTATCGATAAGACTTCTAATGCTTCAAATTGTTCAATTCCATCAAGGGAGGTAATTCCATGTCCTGATAAATCCAATTCTTTCACATTTTTAATATCTGACACTGTTAATTTTTCATTCGTTTTACTTAATTCTTCACGTATAGCTTGTTCTAACTTTGCATCTTCAAATTGAATCGATTCTTCCGCTTGGCAACCAATGGTGATGACAGCAATCAAAAATAGAAACAGACTTAAGTAAATTCGTTTCATAAGCTCCTCCAATTTATCATCATAAAAAGTTTACTATGCTACTATTATGTATTACTTATGAAAATAATGAAATAAATTCGATGAAAGTAGAAAATTAGCAAGAGAAATGCGAAAAGTGTGTTCATTGGTATGATGAAAACAGAAAAATGGGGATCGAAGCGCAAAAAGTGTGTTCATCAGAGTGATGAAAACAGAAATATGAGGAGAGCAACGCAAAAAGTGCGTTCATCAGAG
>NZ_JAOUSE010000047.1:0-18784 GCF_025660415.1 Pallidibacillus thermolactis | reverse complement strand
AGAAAAATGGGGATCGAAGCGCAAAAAGTGTGTTCATCAGAGTGATGAAAACAGAAATATGAGGAGAGCAACGCAAAAAGTGCGTTCATCAGAGTGATGAAAACAGAAATATGAGGAGAGCAAAGCAAAAAGTGCGTTCATCAGAGTGATGAAAACAGAAAGTAGGCGAGAGCAACGCAAAATGTGTGATCATAGCTTTATCGATGAAAGTATGGGTACGAAAAAAGCCCCCAAGGAAAGGAGGGAGGGGGGACTATACGTTTACTCTTAAATTAGATTTTCAATAATTCTTTTACGGCATATGTAAAACCATGCTCATCATTTGTTTTTGTAGTGAGGTGAGCGTATTTTTTTACATCATCTGGTGCATTCGCCATTGCAACGGCGGTTGTCGCCACTTTAAACTGTTCGACATCGTTGCCACCATCACCAAAGGCATATATTTCATCAAATTGTAAATTCATTATGTTTTGATATCGTATCAATGCTGTACCTTTATTCGCTTCCACTGAAGTAAACTCGACATTACTTGGATGGGAGGAAGCATAGGAGACATCGATTTTTTCTGCTACTGCTCGTTTAGCTTTGTCGACTAATTCAAGCTTATCTTTTCTTGCGACGGCCATTAATTTGTAAATTTTGATGCCATCTTTTTCTAAAATTTGATCGTAGTTATAGTTTCTAAAAAATGCTTCTTTTTCATCATCGCTTTTATCTTGGATCTCAGGATTGCGGAATGGAAAACCACCTTGATTCGTATAGACCATAACCCATAAGCCGATTTCTTGTAAGATTGGAAGAAGTTGTTTATAAACGTCTACTGGCAAAGATGCTTCATATAACACTTCACCGGAATCGGAATATAGAACAGTACCATTAATACTGATAATCGGTAGCTTTAATTGTTTTATTTCCTCATATTTTATAACATCTTCTACGGCTCTTCCCGTATTGATGATTACTCCATGACCTTGCTCTTTTAAATATTTCAGTGTCTTGTAATTTTCTTGTGAAATTTCTTGATTGGAATTTAACAACGTTCCGTCTAAATCAATTGAAAAACATTTCACTTTAAATCTTTCCTTTCTAGTCTATTCTATCGTTACTATATCAAAAATTAACGGTTAAGAAAAATAACAAATTAAAAATTGAGCAAAGAAAAGAAAAAAACATAGGTTTGTTGAGAGACTTTTTCCTTTGCAATCAATGGTACTTATGATAAAATTTAAAAAATCTAAAAATTCTGGAAGGTGGTCGAACTTGGAAAAAGTATATAAAGTTCATCCAGAAGCTGAGGAATTTTACTTTCCTGGAAATGAAATTGGCATATTAGTTAGTCATGGCTTTACAGGTTCAACTCAAAGTATGCGCTATTTAGGTACTCAAATCGCAAAGGCCGGTTTCACCGTTTACGGGCCGCGTTTAACCGGGCATGGGACAGAACCGGAAGATATGGAACAAGCAACATATAAAGACTGGATAAGTGATGTGGAAAAAGGTTTAGAACGTTTGCAACAAACTTGTTCGAAAATTTTTATCATCGGACTATCAATGGGAGGAACTTTAAGCTTATATCTAGCTCAGAAGTATGTTGATATTGCGGGCATTATTCCTATAAATGCAGCGGTTGACATTCCTAATTTAAAGGCAACTTATGAAAATATGAAAAACAGTGGGACCCGTTTTATAGAAGGGATCGGCTCAGATATAAAAATGGCTGGGGTAGCTGAACTTGCCTATTCAAAAACTCCAGTTAAGTCATTAGGTGATTTAATCACGTTAATGGACCAAGTGCGAGGAAATTTGTACAAAGTTACAGTTCCAACGTTAATCATATCTTCAATCGTTGACCATGTGGTACCACCTGAAAATTCGAAACAAATCTATCACTCGATTTCTACGGAAGACAAGTCGATTGTGTTTTTGAAAAATAGCTATCACGTGGCGACGTTAGATAATGATAAAGATTTAATTGCGAAAGAATGTAGCCGGTTTATTTCCAACCGTGTATAAACCATTTGAAATCGTTTACCTTCCGAATCAGTCCATATTTCCTGTTGATGGGCTGGTTTATTTTTTCAAAATTTAAACATACAATAAATACCATTTTCATTATTTAAACTGTGACAATAAAAAGGTATAATAAAATTAAAACGTTTACTTGTACATCCGGATGGGGGAACAATGATGCTTTCGAAAGCTCAAATTCAAACATTTATAGATTATTTCAGTAACGAACAAAATGAATTTTTTAAATGGAATAAGCCAGGTGAGTCGAGATCAGGTGTTGTTCAACTCGGTTTTATTCAATATGATGACGGTGTACAACAATTTATAAATGATTTATATGAGGCGGATATGCTTGATCCCCAATATTTTGATCATCTCGAAAAATATAAATCAAAAATTGATGCACCGGCTGATTTAATACCAACTGCGGATTTAGAACTTTTAAAATCGATTTTAACCTTTTATGTAAGGGGAGAAAAGTATTCTGATGGCGTCTGGGCAAGCGCTATTGATGAAGGTGTATTTTTAGCTATATTACAACGTCTAGAAGACATTGTAAAATAAAATCGATAATTTATATAATATCTATATATAATACATATTGAAATAGTGAAAGGAGACTACATCATGTTTAAAAAAATCGAAACAAATCAAGCTCCAAAAGCGATAGGACCATATTCACAAGGGGTTGAAGTAGGAAACTTCTTGTTTTTATCTGGACAAATTCCTGTGAACCCAGAAACGAATGAAGTGGTGGAAAAGGATATTGTTGCACAAACTAATCAAGTCATGAAAAATATTTCTGCTATTTTAGAAAGTGAAGGATTAACATTAAATAATGTTGTAAAAACAACGATCTTCTTAGCAGATATGGAACAATTTGCAACTGTAAATGAAGAGTATGCAAAACATTTAGGTGATCATCGCCCGGCTCGTTCAACGATTGAGGTTAGCCGTTTACCGAAAGATGTTTTAATCGAAATTGAAGTTATCGCTGCAAGAGCTTAAAATGAACAGGACAGTAGGTAATGTGGGCCAACTGTCCTGTTTAATTCGATATCATTCTATTATTATTTCCACATTGTCTTTGTTGAGCGATACTATTGTTTAAAATACCATTTCCATAGTGAGAACAATATGGTTAATATAAAAAAGCTTATTCCATAAATACAAATGGTTAGCATAGGATTTACAAACATATGCAATTCTCCATTCTAAATAAAATTAAATGGCATCTTTTTGAGAAGGTATTTCTAGTTGTGGTTGTTTGAAATATTTTGCGAGAATAAACATGACGGTAATGCCGATTAATGTCGCCCAAGCTCCAGCCGCCATTGTACTTTTTTCTATTTTTCCAAAATAGAGAATGAAATAAGATGCAAGACCAATGATCATCGATAATTCCGCAGCCCGTGGGGAAGGCTTCTTCTTACCGAAGATGGCGTAAAGAACCGGTCCGACCGTTCCTGCAGCAATCCCCGATACACCAATCCATAAGAGATCTCCCATGTATTTCGGCGGATTTAATACGATGAGATAAGACACAATTCCAATAGCTAATACTGCAAGTCTACTTATTCGGATTGCAATTTGCTGTGCTTTTTTGTCATTGATCTTAATAATGTTTCGTCGTACGAATACTTTTAGAAAAATATCATTGGCAAATACAGTCGAAATGGATACAAATAAGCCATCTGTTGTTGAAAGGGCAGCAGCTAAGATGACAATTAACATAAAAGCAGCGATAATCGTAGGGAAAAATTGAATAATGTATTCAATTAATGCCATATCACTAACCTCGATGTTATCACCAAAGGCTGCGCGACTATATATCCCACCAAATAAAGTGACAACGCAACAGAACATCACTAATACATATACGAGTATCATTTTGCCGATGTCTTTTTCATTTTTTAATCCTAATACTTTATTAAATAACTGTGGGGCAGTTGCAGCAAAGGCTGCTTGAATTAGGATTGCTCCAATTACGGCAGAAATGGAATCAAAATAGGGTGATTCCGGATTGAAAATGCCAACTAAATTTGGATTTTGGGCGTTTAGATTTTCCGTAATCACCTCAAAAGTATTCGTAATACTTCCTTCCCAAAAGTGAACTATACCTGATATAAAAATGATGATCCCAGCCAGTGTCATCATTATAATTTGAACAGCATCTGTATATAAGTCAGCAAGCGTTCCGCCAATGAAGACGTAAACTATGACAATGGCAGCAATTAAAGTAAGCGCTGTATGATAAGATAACCCCATTGTGAACTCAAACACTCTTGCTCCAGCAACAAACTGAGCAGCGATATAAAAAATATTAAACAAAAGGAGAAGTGCTGTACCTACTCTTAAAATGTCACTATTATAGTAATCGCCTAACCAATCTGGTAAAGATAAAGATTTTTGCTTTGTGTTTATCTTTCGCACCCTTTTTGCTACTAATAGAGCGCCGATCGGCCCTCCACCAAATATCGCTAACATCAGCCATAGATTGGCATAGCCCCATTCATAAGACCAACCTGGATAACCTAAAAATACAGCGGCACTTAGATATGTGGCAGCAAATCCCAGCCCTAAAAGGACTGGGCCGAGTTGACCGCCGCCAATCGCAAAATCATCAATATTTTTTGTACCTCGACCACCAAGGTAACCTAATAGAATCATAATCAAGACAAAGATCGTCATACCTATCCATATATATAATTCTAATACGTTCATGGACACCCTCCGTTTACGCAAAATTTAACCGATTTTTGACCTACTTGTCGAGTGGGCATTTACTTGACAGCGAGACTCAATTTTTTTGCATGATGGTTGTCAGGTAAGTATACATGACCTTTTCCAAATAAATTTTCTCGTAATGTTCCAGCTTCGTATTCTTTACGATATATTCCTCGTTTTTGTAATTCAGGAACGACATAATCGACAAATTCTCTGAATGTACCTGGTGAATAGGCAAAAGCAATGTTGAAGCCATCGACATCACCTTCTGTTGCCCACTGTTCAAGCTTATCGGCAATTTGCTCAGGTGTACCTATAAATTTAACTGTTCCGTTTCCTAGTCCATGATTTAATACAGCTTCTCGTAAAGTCCATTTTTTATTCGGATCTTTTCCGTAAAGATCAAGGTTTCCCTGCATCGCTTGCGTTTCCATATCTACAATATAGTCATCTGGATTGTAAGTTGAAAAGTCAATGCCGGTATGACCGGATAATAATGCAAGTGTACCTTCGTAACTAACATGGCTTTTCAATTCTTCATATTTTGCAATTGCTTCTTCTTCTGTAGAACCAACAATCGGTAAAACGAGCGGGAATATTTTTATATCATCTGGATTTCTACCGTATTCCTTAGCTAGTGTACGAATATCATTTGAGTATATTTTTAATGCATCGAGTGAATGATGCTTTGTAAATACAGCTTCTGCATGTTTTGCTGCAAATCGTTTCCCCTTAGGTGAAGCACCAGCTTGAAATAAAACCGGCGTACGCTGTGGCGAAGGTTCTACAATGTGCGGTCCAGGCACGGAGAAAAATGCCCCTTCATGGTTTATTTCATGAACTTTGTCTGGATCTGCAAACGCATCTTGTGCGATATCAAGTGTGACAGCATCATCTTCCCAACTATGTTCCCATAGTTTATAGACCACGTCTAAAAATTCATCTGCTCTTTCATAACGAAGGTCATGGGGTAGTCGACTTTTAAGGCCAAGATTAATTGCTTCACTTTCTAAATAAGAGGTAACGATATTCCAACCAATTCTTCCCTCCGTTAAATGATCCAATGTTGAGAGTTGACGTGCTAATGCATAAGGTTGTGCATAGGTCGTTGAAATCGTCACAGCAAACCCAATATGTTTTGTGGCTAGTGCCATCGCTGAAATCGGTAGTAAAGGATCATGTGCTGGAATTTGGACTGCATTTTTTACAGCAGGTTTATAGCTGTTTTGATACACGCTATATGTTCCTAAAACATCGGCAATAAAAACAGCGTCAAATTTCCCTTTTTCTAATGTTTGAGCAACATCAACCCAGTAAGACAACCGGTTATGATAGCGGCTATGATTTTTTTCATGTTTCCATAGTCCAGTTGAATGTGGGGACGGAGAATTTTGAACGAATCCATTTAAATGTATTTGTTTACCCATCATGACACCCTTTCCATTTTTAAAATTAAGTAGCCATATCTGATTACTTGGTATTAGATTGTTTTTTTATTTAACAGGTTTTTCAACGACAATTTTTGAAGTTAAATGAACAGGATTTTTAATCGTATCACCTACAGGGCAATGGTTTTCCACAAACTGAATAAATGTTTCTAATTTTTCTTTTGGAGCATCTGTTGAAATCACAAATTTTGATTCAATATGAGAATATCCAGGTCGGACATCGGATTTATTTAAAAAACCGTCCGTATCAAGTTCACCTTCCAATTCAATTTTAAGATCCTCAATGTTGATCCCAAATTGTTTCGCATAAGTTTGGATAACAATTGCCTGGCATGCACCAAGAGCAGAAAGAACAAGTTCAACAGGGTTTGATCCTTGATCAGTACCACCTAATGAAACTGGTTCATCAACAATGACTTTGTGACCTCTTGCTTCCGTTTCAATTAATAATTTTTCCTTCCATGTAGCCTTTACATTAAATTTTTCAATCGCCATTTTCCAATCACCTCTAAATATTTTTTAATTAAAAAAAGAAAGTTTAAGTTCATAGATTTTTGTACATCACCTCCAAAATAAAATGACCTCTTAAAATAAGAGGTCATGTGATGTACGAAAAGAATATTTTCATATATCACAATCCCTCTTATATTTCAGGTTTGTCATTTCAAACCTGCTGGAATTGGCACCGTTTGGATCTTTCCAATGGTTGCCGAGGCTTCACAGGGCCAGTCCCTCCACCTCTCTGTATAAGAGTAGATTGTAAAAATATTAACTTTTAACTGGTTAAATTTTATGTTTATTCTAAATAGTTCATTACAAAAAGTCAACACAAATTTTTTGAAAAATTTATTACGGTGCTAAAGTACTAAAAAATCGAATAAAAAAGGATGGTGTTGTTGTATAACTGTCTGTAGACTTCATCAACGTGTGTCGATTTGATTTTTGCTAAATAACGGATGGTTTCATGTATCATTTTTGGATGGGTCTTTTGTCCTTGAAATGGTCCTTCAAAGGGCCAAGGTCCATCGGTTTCAACCATCGTTAATGATAGGGGATATGTGGCTGCGATTTTTTGGATTTCGTGTTCGTAAGCTAAATCGGGAGTAAAAGATATAAAATAACCATTTTCAACCATTTGTTGAATGGTTTTGGTATCCCCTTTAAACCAGTGAAAATGGGCTTTTTGGATGGAGTATTTTTCCAATAAATTTATAACGATTGGAGCATCTTCGTAAATCGCATGAAGTGCAACAGGTTTATTCCATTTTACAGCTAGTTTAAAAAATTCCTCCAATAATGCAAGATAGCCTTCAAGACTTTTTACATTTGTATAATAAGGGAGTCCGACTTCTCCGATGGCAACCATAGCTTGATGATTTTTATCCATGAATTGAATCAAATCTGCCAGTTCTTCATCGGTTGGCAAGGGTTGTTCTGGATGATAACCAAAGGCGAGTTTGATCCTTTCATCTTTTTGATATAATGCTAAATTTTCAACAGCAGAAGAAAGATTCGTTGATACCGATATTAAGCTATGAATTTGATAGTGTTCCATTTCTTTCATTATTCCTTGTTGTTCTTTTAATGTGTATTGATCGAAATGAATGTGAACATCGATTATTGGTTGCAATTACATCACCTACATATTTAAAATTTCTAATTTATCATACCTTTGTTTCATCATTAAAGTCTACGTTTATTATTCCGAAGAAGAAGTTTCCAAGAAACGATTCAGAAATTGGATAATGAACTTATTGTCCGTTGTTATTATGTAAACTTGATACCACTCACGGATTTGTCGAAAAAATCAATAAGATAATATTGACAACTTATATTTTTCGTCCCATAATATATTCAATAATATTCGAACGTTAACGAAGGACTAGTATGCAGTGCTTGCTATGGCAGAGAGCGGAATCCGGAGGCTGAAAGATTCCGTCATAGTCAACTTGCAGAACCTACCTTCCGAGTCCCATGCAAACATGGGCGTTAATCTGCGTTAAAGATTTGAGGTGGGGTGTTTGATCACCCAATGAAGGTGGTACCGCGGAAGATAAGCTCTTTCGTCCTGTCAATGCAGGATGAGAGGGCTTTTTTATTTAATATTAAATAGATTGTTAACTTAAGATAAAAACAAGATGAGGGATTTCATATGTCTAAGGAACGAATTGTTGTAAAAATAGGAAGTAGTTCACTAACCAATCAAAAAGGGGAAATTGACTATGCAAAGTTAAACGATCATGTTGAAGCTATTGCTGCCCTTCGTAAAGAGAATCATGAAGTTATTCTCGTGTCATCGGGTGCAGTGGCCGCAGGGTTTAAAAGTTTAGGATACCCGGCACGTCCTGTTACATTAAAAGGAAAACAAGCAGCTGCAAGTGTAGGGCAAGGGTTGCTTATTCAAACATATATGGAAAAATTCCAAGCTTATAACATTACAGCTGCACAAATCTTGCTTACCCGCTCTGACTTTTCGAACCGTAAACGATATCAAAATGCGTTTGCAACGATATCGGAATTGCTTGACCGAGGGATTTTACCGATTATCAATGAGAATGATACGGTGTCGGTCGATGAGCTCACCTTTGGTGACAACGATATGTTATCAAGTCTTGTAAGTGGGTTTATTCATGCTGATCGGCTCATCATTTTAACGGATATCAATGGACTTTACGATGGCAATCCGAGAACAAATCCAAAGGCAAAAAAGTTTTATTTTCTTGAAGAAATAACTGAAGACTTGTTCCAACATGCTGATGAAAATGGTTCGAAAGTAGGGACCGGTGGGATGAGGTCGAAGTTGCTTGCAGCTCAAACAGCTCTATACTTAGGTGTTTCCGTCTTTATTGGTACAGGTTTTGGAAGAAATAAATTATTGGATGTATTGGAAGGAAAAGGTGATGGGACCTATATTGTTAATCGAAGTCAAACTTCAATAAACACAAAAAGGCAATGGATTGCTCTTCATTCCGAATCAACCGGTCATCTTTATATTGACCAAGGAGCCGTTGAGGCGATTTTATACCATGGTAAAAGTTTATTATCACCCGGTATTTTCAAAGTTCGAGGTGCTTTTCAAAAAGGTGACGTTGTTGAAGTAATGGGGGTAAATGGCCTTATCGGTAAAGGACAAGTAAGTTGTTCATCAGAAGAGTTAAGTGCTCATATTGAGGAGCGAAAGGAAAAGGGGCCAGAATTTCAGGAACCAGCAATAGAAGTCATCCATCGCGATAATTGGGTTCAATTAAAACGTTAGGGAGGAGATTCAAATGGCGAATGAAGTACTGGAAAAAGGGAGATTGGCAAAAAGGGCAAGTTATAAAATGCCAAGTTTACGAACAGAAGATAAAAATGTGGCTTTAGAAAGGATTGCGAAACAATTATTGGAAGATGAAGGAGAAATTTTACAAGCCAATCAAGTTGACTTAGAAGCCGGTCGGAAAAATGGGTTATCTGAAGCGGTGCTTGATCGAATTATGTTAAATTCCGACCGAATTAAGGCAATGGTAGAAGGAATTCGTCAAGTAATAGAATTACAAGATCCCATTGGCGATGTGTTAGAAACGATCACGAAAGAAAACGGTCTATATATTGAAAAAAGACGAGTTCCAATCGGTGTAATCGGCATGATTTATGAAGCAAGGCCGAATGTAACAATCGATGCGGCCACCCTTGCTTTAAAAACGGGTAACGCGATTATTTTGCGAGGAAGTTCTTCAGCTAAATCATCGAACATTGCGCTTGTAAAGTCAATTCATACGGCATTAGAAAATAGTAGAGTCCCTGTAAATGCTGTTCAATTAATTGAAGATACTTCAAGAGAAACGGCAAAAGCATTATTCCAATTAAATGAATATTTAGATGTACTCATTCCACGCGGAGGTAAAAACTTAATTCAAACGGTGGTCCGTGAAGCAAGTGTACCGGTTATTGAAACTGGGGCTGGAAATTGTCATATTTATATCGATGAATCAGCAAAACCATCCATGGTCGAAGAAGTCGTACTAAATGCAAAATTACAACGCCCGTCTGTTTGTAATGCTGTTGAATCTTTATTAATTCATGAAAATTGGTTTCATAATTTTGGTAGACAACTTTTAGATAAATTAGCACAACATCAAGTGACGATCCATGGCGATGAACAAGTAAAAGCAGCTTATTCTGATGCTGTCCTTGCTACTGAAGAAGATTGGGCAACGGAGTATTTATCTTTAGATCTAAGTGTAAAACTTGTAAACAATATGGAAGAAGCAATAGAACATATTAATACTTACGGAACAAATCATTCTGAAGCGATCATTACGGAAAATGAGAAGAATGCGAATACTTTCTTACAAAATGTTGATGCGGCGGCAGTTTATCATAATGCGTCAACACGATTTACGGACGGATTTGAATTCGGTTATGGAGCTGAAATTGGAATTTCAACGCAAAAACTACATGCAAGAGGTCCAATGGGCTTACCAGCATTAACATCGAGTAAATTTTTCATAAAAGGAACGGGGCATGTCCGTCAGTAATTCTTTCGAGTTGACTACCACTTATTGTGGTAGTTTTTATTTTATGTCATTTCATAGAATATATAAAGTTTGCCATAAAGGAGGAAAAAAACTTTATCTATAGAATAGATACAAAAAGGACAATGAAAGAAAGTGAGGGACTTTGTTGTTACTTATATTTGTTGTATGTGTTTTGTTTATTATGATTGCATTTATCGGCACTATGCAAGTTGCTAAAGATCCAAGCGACGATAATTACTATGCTGAAAAAGGAAAAAATATGAAGCGGCTTTTTTGGATTTATTTTGCGTTACTTCTTTTTGTACTAGCTGTTGTACTAGCAATCATCTATTACAATTAATCATTTATTTCAATTCATAGATGAAACATTTTTTATCATTGTAAAACAGCGATAAGTTGTCTCTTTTTTGTTTAAGAAACGATGCAACCTTTTTGATTATTTACCGTCATATTGATAAACATTCAAATGGGGTGTCTAGTTGAAAAAGGTTGCTCATATTGTATTTTGTTTTTTCATCGTTTTTCTGTTAACCGCTTGCAGTACTTTAGATGAAAAAGGAAGTGATGCACATTCACAAAAAATGTATGATCATGCCAGTTCAGCAGAAGAAAGTCGTCAAGTAGAACAAGACTTGGCTGTTGAACCGGAACAAAGTTACTTGGAAAATAAGAAGACAATGGAAGGAACAAAATTGGATGACATGGGGCGGAAAGTAACTTATTCTGCAACTTTACAAGTAGAAGTGAACGATTACCATCAATCACTCGATAATATTGCAAAAAAGGTAAAGGATTGGAATGGATACATCGTGACGTCTACAATGTATGGTGAAAATAATTCAATTTTTGGGGATATAACCGTTCGTATTCCTCAACAACATTTTCAGGCTTTCATTTCCTTTATTGAAAAAGATAGTTACAAAGTAAAGAATAAGTCGATTTCTGGTGATGATGTAACCGAGGAATATGTGGATTTAAATTCACGATTGAAATCTAAACGTGCTGTTGAAAGCAGGCTCATGACATTGATGGAACAGGCGGAAACAACCGAGGATTTGTTGGCTGTAACGAAAGACTTGGCAATGGTCCAAGAAGAAATTGAAACGATCCTTGGTCGTATGAATTATTTAGAAAATCGGATCGAATTTGCGACCATTACCATTCACCTTACCGAAAACAATACCAAATTAACGGACCAAGGAGTTGGCACGGTTAATACTTGGGAGAAATCGAAAGAAATGTTCATGAAAAGTGTTAAAATTTTAATGCAATTAGTATCAACCATGACCGTTTTTTTTATCGGTGGTCTTCCTATTATCATCGTGATAAGTATAACACTATTTATTACTGTCATACTTTATAAGTACTTGAAACAAAGGAAAAAGGAATGAGAGTGCGACCTAGTTGTCAAATGCACATTTTTAATGAAAAAGTTCACTAATGACGATTTGAATAATAAGAAAAACCGTCACAATTTGTAAAATCGGCTTCACCAGTTTCGGACTTATTTTTTCAGCAATACGAACGCCAATTTGAGCCCCTGTTAATGAACCGAGAAGCAGACAGACTGTGTATGACCAAATAACTTTTCCAGTCGAAATGTACGTAATGGCGGCGCCGAAACAGCTAGAAAAAGTGGCTAACCGTGCATAGCCGACTGCACGGACATAGGATATCTTTAAGTAATTGAGTAAATGCATCATTAGTGTTCCTTGACCTGGTCCGAATAGTCCATCATACATCCCAATACTAAAAAGACCTGAAAGACTAGATTTTTTCGGTTTTAAAGATTGATTTCCAGTAAAGGTCTCTTTATTGAAAAATGAGGTGATGAAAGCGAAAACTAATAGTGTAAGTGCTACAGTTAGCATAGTCGATGCTGGTAAAAAATTGGCAATCAATCCCCCACAAATTCCGCCAGAAATACTTGTTGGGAAAATCCAATAACATTCTTTCAATGAAATTTTTTTATTTTTAATTAAGTAAAAAAAACTAGAAAAAGAACTAATGGTATTTGAGACTTTGTTTGCAGCGATTGCAGAATGAACCGGGATACCGAGTAAGATCATAATGGGAAAATTGATAAATCCACCACTCCCCGCCAATGTTCCTACTGTTGTCGCAAAAATGCCAGTGAGAAATAATATTCCATATTCCATTTAATGATCACTCCCTTCAATGAATAGTATATGGAAGTTTTGTTATAAGTAAATTTTATTTATTTTATATATAAACATTAGTTAAACTTATAAAAAGAACTAAGTTTGTTTTTCGAGAAAAAATAAAATGACTGACAAAAGCAAATACTACCAAATAATTGATTTATCACTTAGAAAGGAGCAAAATATTGTACGATATTCATTTAGAAAAAAAGATAGCCGGTGAAAAAGCGGTTGAATTTATAGAAGATGGAATGACAATCGGTCTCGGAACAGGTTCAACTGTCTATTGGTTTATTCAAAAATTAGGAGAGCTAGTGTCAAAAGGGTTAAATGTAAAAGGTATACCCACTTCTAAAAATACGGAACAGTTGGCAAGAAGCCTTGGCATTCCGATTGTTTCTTTTCAAGAAATTGATAACATTCATGTTGCTATCGACGGAGCAGATGAAGTGGACGAAAAATTAAATGCGATTAAAGGGGGAGGGGGAGCCCTTGTACGTGAGAAAATAATTGCTGAATTTGCGAATCAATTTATCATAGTGGTCGATCAAAGTAAATGTAGTAAACAATTAGGAAACCATTTTCTACCTGTAGAGGTAACTCCATTCGGTTGGCAAGGAACGGCGAACAATATTGCTGCATTCGGTTGTGAAGTCAAATTACGTCAAGTTGGAAATAAAACTTTTATTTCAGATAATAACAATTATATTTTAGATTGTTATTTTAAAAAAATAAATGATGCTTCCTTGTTACATCAGAGAATAAAAATGCTTACCGGTGTAGTCGATACGGGCTTATTTATTGATTTGGCAGATATGGTCATTGTAGGTAAGGGGAATGAAACCGAGATAATAAAGAAATTTGCAAATGACTGATCATTTAATGTGAGTTAATATACAATCCCTTAAAAAAATAGTACAATTTATATTGAAAATAAAAATCAAAAAGGGGATTTTTATGAAAAGAATGATTTCAGTTTTCTTAGCAGCTTTTTTAATTTTTTCCACTCCTGTTGGAGCTTTATTCGTGCATGAACAACCAACGACCGTTGAAGCAAAATCTTTTAAACGTGGTGGAACTCCAAAAAGTGGAATAACTAATTTTCAAAAGAAACAAACGAATTCTACATATAACAGACAGACAACGACAAAACCACGTACAGGCGGGTTTATGAGAGGATTAATTGCAGGAGGATTAGCTGGATTATTATTCGGTAGTTTACTCGCCCAATGGGGGATTTTTGGTTCACTCCTTGGATTCCTTATTAATGTTGGAGCAATTTTAATCATTGTATGGTTTGTCGTTAAATTGTTCAAACGAATGAATCGTGCAAACGGTTATTAATAAAAAGAAGTTGACTGTAGTATTACGGTCAACTTCTTTTTATGGTTTTTCATCATGACGTTTATATTATTGCCAATATAAAAAAGTATGCTTCATTTAACAGGTATTTTGAAACATAGACTTGTTTTTACGAATAAACATAGGCATAATTAAGTTTGGAAAAATGAATAAAGGAAGGTTTTATATGAAGATCACTGAATATAGTGTAGAAAAGCTCTTGGATCCCACTGGTATTTTAAAAGGGGATCGTTATGAATTTATTCTCGATGTTGAAGTGGATAAAGAAGATGAGTTATATTCGGAAAACGGAATTTATATAAAATTAATTTTAGCAGTCGAAGAAGACCAAACCCGTGTAGCCCAATATCAACTGTATGAAAGGGGAACGGATAAATATTTGGACTTTGCTTTGGAAGAAGATGAGTTAGAAGAGATTTTACAGTTTTGTAAAGAACATTATTAAGAAGAAAATGAACGGAAACCATCCCATATTTCGGATGGTGTTTTAATTTTAATATAGTAATTTTTGAAAAACAGTTGTGACCACTATTCTTGTTGATGGTCTCCGGAAGTATGATTTATGGGACAAGGATTTTAGCGAAGAGTATTGGCTAGGACTTGGTATTATCATGATCTGGGGAACTCTGTCCCTTGTTGTTCGGCAGTATTATATCGGAGAAGATCTGTAGCAGTGTATCGTGTTTTTTTAAACAATAAAAATGAGAATAATGGAAATGGCAGTTAGATTGGATTCACTATTCATGGTGGCTTTTTCGACTTTTAACAAGATATGGATAAACACGAAAGCTGTCAAATTCCCTTCTAAATGTCTGAAACATCAGGTCAAATGTTTATAAAAGGATGATTGCGCATACATGAATTTTTCTAACAAGGTTAAATTATTAAAAGTTGGAGGAAAGGGGGGTAACTTTTGAAGGATACGTCACAATTTGTGCATGATTTAGAAGAAAAACAACGGAAAGATATAAAAAATAAACAGAAACAAGGTGACGATGCACCGGCAAAAAAATTACCGAATCATAAACATTGAACAGATCGCCCAAAGGGGGGCGATTTTTTTATTAGTAGGATGTAAGGCAATTATAGGAAGTTTTTCTGAGGATATGAAAGGGATTTAGAGAATATGTCCATTCAGCACGACTAAACTTAATTGAAATGGGAGGAGATTAGATAAGATGGAATAATCCGATTTGTTCGACAATTTTTAATTCGTTATACTTAAAAACATAGTGCTTTCCGATTATTTGGAAAAATACAGAACGTTATTGGAGGTTGTTTTTGTGAAACGAAAATGGCTCATACTTTTTCTAATGTTTGTACTCATCATGTCTGGCTGTTCTTTTACAGCAAACAACAGCGATCAATCAACATTGGAAAAAGCAAGGGCGGAAGGAAAAATCGTTGTAGGATTTTCCGGTGAGGTTCCTTACGCTTATCTTGATGAAAATGGGAATTTGACCGGTGAATCCGTAGAAGTCGCAAGGGCGATTTTTAAAAGACTTGGTATTGAGGAAATGGAAGGAAAGTTAGTCAAGTTTGATTCTTTAATTCCAGGTTTACAAAATGGTAGTTTCGATGTCATTACAGCGGGGATGTATATTACACCAGATCGTTGTTTATCCGTTGATTTTGCCGAACCAGACTATACAATCGGTGAATCACTAGCCGTACAAAAGGGTAATCCGAAAAATATACATAGCTACGAAGACATTGCAAATAACGAAGATATTAAGGTGGCTGTCATGAATGGTGCCATTGAAATTGAGTATTTAAAAGCAGTTGGCGTAAAAGATAGTCAAATGGAAATTGTACAGGATATCCCTTCCAGCATCGCAGCAGTAGAAAATGGACGTGCCGATGTAACAACGATGACAGGACCAACATTAGAAAATGCATTAAAAACGGCAGATGCAGATAAAATTGAAGTTGTGGAAGACTTTGAACAACCAGTGATCGATGGAGAGTCCATCCGTGGTTATGGTGCAGCCGCTTTCCGTATCGGTGATGATGAAATCCGGGAAGCTTATAATGAAGAGTTGCAAAAGATGAAAGAATCCGGTGAATTACTTGAGATCATTAGTGAATTTGGTTTCACAGAAAATGAAATTCCACATGGTGTGACAACGGCAGAATTATGTGAAGAATAATCATCTTTCATAGGCACATTTATTGTGCCTTTTCTCACTTCGAAGATTAATAGAATGAAGGTGAATTTTAGAACATGGATGTATATGCAGACATATTAGTACGAATTTTACCTGGACTAAAAGTAACGTTACAAGTGCTAATTCTCTCAGCCATTTTAGCCATTATAGTTGCTTTTGTTGCAGGATTTGGAAGATTATCACGTTTTAAAATCATTCGTTTTATTACAACTATTTATGTTGAGTTATTTCGAGGTACATCATTACTCGTCCAACTGTTTTGGTTGTTTTTTGCTTTGCCAGCCTTTGGTATCCAGTTTACCCCGTTATTTGCCGCTATTATCGCTTTAGGATTAAATTACGGTGCCTATGCCTCCGAAGTCGTTAGAGGTTCCATTCTTGCCATTTCAAAAGGACAGACGGAAGCTGCGATCGCTTTAAATATGACATACTGGCAACGAATGCGAATTGTGATTCTTCCGCAAGCCCTTCGGATCATGCTTCCTGGTTTTGGTAATAATATTATTGAACTCATTAAAGGTACGTCCTTAGTATCACTCATTACTTTAAACGATTTAACCTATCACGGATTGATGTTACAAAACGTGAATTTAAGTTACACAATGCCTGTATTTCTTGTCTTACTTTTTGTATATTTTCTTATCGCGCTTCCTTTCGTATGGCTTGTACGAAAATTTGAGAAAAATGTATCGAAAGGAGTGGCGAGAATATGACATGGAATTGGGGGTTCGCCATCGAGATATTTCCTATTATTGCCAGTGCAATTTGGCTCGTCCTTGCGGTAACGTTGGGAGCTTATTTCGTAGCGGCCATATTCGGTTTAATCTTAACCTTTTTAAGACGTACAAAATATAAAATGCTCACATATGTAACGAATGGTTTTATTGAGTTTGTTCGTAGTACGCCGCCGTTAATTCAATTGTTTTTTTTCTATTTTGCTTTACCTACGATCGGTATATCGCTTGATAAATATACAGCAGGCATTTTAACACTAGGGATTCATTACAGTACCTATTTAGCGGAGGTTTATCGTTCGGGAATTGATGCTGTGCCAATGGGACAATGGGAAGCAGCTAAGGCAATGAACTTTTCAAAAGCTCAAACCTGGTTTCGAGTCATTTTGCCACAAGCGATTCCTCCTGTCCTCCCTATGATGGGCAACTACTTAATCGTGCTGTTTAAGGAAACCCCATTGTTAATGGCGATTGGTGTTCATGAATTTTTACAGGAGGCAAAATTAGTCGGGGCAGAATATTTCCGATATCTTGAAGCATATACGATTGTCGGATTGTTATTTTTACTATTAAGTTATCCGTCGGCGATGTTGATTCATTATTTGGAAAAGCGTTTAAATATGAAAAAAGTTAGAGGGTGAAATTTATGGGGGTTATGGAACGTGATTTATATATTGTAAATCCAGTTCAAGAAACGGCAGAAACATTAGTACGTTATGAAGATGTTTCCAAGTCATATGGCGATGTTAAAGTGTTGAAGAATTTAAATTTAAATATTAATAAAGGCGAAAAAGTAGCTTTGATCGGACCGAGTGGATCTGGAAAAACGACGATTATTCGGATGTTAATGACATTAGAAAAACCGACTTCCGGATTTATTAAATTTGAAGATGAGTATTTATGGCATATGGTTAATAAAAAGGGGAGATTAGTAGAAGCTGATGAGAAACATTTGCGAAAAATGCGTACCAATATCGGCATGGTTTTCCAACATTTTAATCTATTCCCCCATATGACCATTTTACGAAATGTGATGGAAGCCCCAGTTCGTGTCCTCGGATTAACAAAGGAAGAGGCAAAAGAACGTGCCATTGAAATGTTATCAAAGGTCGGATTAAAAGATCACTTGGATAAGTACCCCGAACAATTATCAGGCGGACAAAAGCAGAGAGTGGCTATTGCCCGGGCTGTGGTGATGCAACCGAAAGTCATGTTATTTGATGAAGTAACGTCAGCCCTTGACCCTGAGCTAGTTGGTGAGGTACTTGAAGTTATTCGTGAGCTAGCCATTGAGACGGATATGGCAATGATTCTTGTCACTCATGAAATGGATTTTGCAAAAGAAATCGCGGATCGAGTTGTTTTTTTACACGACGGAAAAATTGAAGAAGAAGGTACGCCGAAAGAAATTTTTGAAAACCCACAAAGTAAACGACTACAAACGTTTTTAAGCCGATTTTTACGGCATGAGCAGCAAATTCGTTTAAGTGAATAATAGTCTATTATGAAACTTCCTATTCAAGAATAGGAAGTTTCAGACTGTCGACAAACCCCAACTCAAATGCTTCATTTGAGTTGGGATTTGTCTTTTTTTGCTCATCATTTTCTAAGATTCTTATCTTATTTAGGCTGGACATGGTCTTTTCCATGTCC
>NZ_JAOUSE010000046.1:0-24135 GCF_025660415.1 Pallidibacillus thermolactis | reverse complement strand
CCAAGTAGATTGTCAAAGGCTCTTTTCACTTTGACAATCTACTTGGGACGTGGAACAATCCATGAATGGTTGTTGTGCAAAAAAACTTAATCTTTTTGTGTCCAAAAACTTGACGTAGATCCACATTACTTAGCGGAATATTAATTGTAATTGCATTTATAAGCAAACTAAGTTTTGGAAATGTAGATGTATTTCACTGGGCTTTGATTTTCGCTTCCGTATTAGGGGTTGCACCTATTGCGATTCAAGCGTATCAAGCTTTAAAAGTAAAAGTTGTTAGTATTGATGTTTTAGTTACTATCGCAGTTACCGGGGCATTTTTAATTAAAAACTTTGAAGAATCAGCTATTGTTACATTATTATTCTTATTTGGAGCTTTCCTTGAACAACGCACATTGAATAAAACACGTTCAGCAATTAAAGAATTAACTGAAATAGCACCACAAAGAGCTTTAAAATTGATGGAAAATGGCAAATTTAAAGAAGTGGAAATAGATGAAGTAGACGTAGGCGATATTTTACTTGTCAAAACTGGGGCCAGGGTACCTGTTGATGGTACAGTTTTAACAGGAGAAGGTTATATTAATGAAGCCAGCATTACCGGAGAATCTGTTCCAGTGAGTAAAAAGAAAGATGCTCAAGTATATGCCGGAACTATTTTAGAAAATGGTACGATTCAAATTGTTGCTGATCGCGTTGGCGAAGATACTACTTTTGGTAAAATTATTGAGTTGGTTGAAGAAGCACAAGATTCAAAATCAGAAACTGAACGTTTCATTGATAGATTCTCAAAGTATTATACTCCGGCCGTTTTAGTTTTTGGGATTATTGTATGGCTTGTTACCCGAGACATTGAACTGGCAATTACAATATTAGTTCTAGGGTGCCCAGGGGCTTTGGTTATCGGTGTACCAGTATCTAACGTTGCAGGAATTGGGAATGGAGCACGAAATGGTGTCCTTTTAAAAGCTAGCGAAGTCATCAACGATTTTAGTAAAGTTGATGCAGTAGTATTTGACAAAACAGGCACCTTAACAATAGGAAACCCTAAAGTAGTAGATATAGAATTCTATGGTAACGACATTGACGAAGTATTATCTTACCTTGCAAGTGTTGAAAGGGAATCAGACCATCCGTTAGCTAAAGCAGTTGTAGAATATATTGGAAGTACTAAGCTCCATACTGTTAAAAATACAGAAGTTGTCAAAGGTGGCGGAATCATCGCACAAGTAGACGGCCATAGAGTCGTAGTTGGTAATGTCGCCCTGATGGAACAAGAAAAAGTTCCTTTAAATGAAAAAGTTCGTGAAGATATTGCTCAATTTGAACAAAAAGGCAACTCACTTGTCCTAACATCAGTTGATGGTGAATTAAAAGTATTAATGGGAATTCGTGATCAAATTCGTCCAGGTGTAAAAGAGGATCTTCAAAAGCTAAAAAGTTTAGGTGTTAAAAGTCTAGTAGTTCTTTCAGGAGATAACCAAGGAACAGTTGATTTAGTAGCACGCGAGCTAGGATTGACAGAAGCACATGGACACATGTTGCCAGAAGATAAATCAGCTTATATTGCAAAGTTGCAAGCTGAAGGTCAGATTGTTGCATTTGTCGGAGATGGAGTAAATGATAGTCCATCACTTGCTATTGCGAATATCGGCATTGCTATGGGAAGTGGTACAGACGTAGCTATTGAAACTTCAGATGTGGTTTTAATGAATTCAGACTTCAGCCGCTTGCCCCATGCATTAGGTCTAACTAAAGCAATGGCCAATAACATGCGTCAAAATATTGTTATCGCAGTCGGAGTTGTATTAGTACTACTTGCCAGCGTATTTTTCAGCGAATGGATGAACATGTCGATTGGTATGTTGGTACACGAAGCTAGTATCTTAGTTGTAATATTAAATGGTATGAGACTCCTTCGGTACAAATTAAGTGATTGATTAAGCTCAGCCAAATAAAAATGGCTCTTACGCATATTTGGTGAAATAGCGATTTTTTAAGTAAAGTTTTTGAAAAATTGTTCGTCTTCTGCTATTGATATGAGACTAAATTGTCGGTGAATGTCACTCGTTCTTTTCTCTATTACGAACATATTTTCAGTGAACATCCCAAAAACGTAAAAACTTAAAAAAATGGGTTAAAAGGAGAGATAAACAATGCAAAAAGCAATTATTCAATTAGAAACATTAACTTGTCCATCATGCATACAAAAAATTGAGAACGCAGTAAAATCTTTGGAGGGTGTAGATAAGGAAAGTGTTAATGTTTTATTTAACTCAAGCAAAGTAAAATTAAACTTTGACGAAGAAAAACTTTCTATAGAAACGGTCGAAAGCGCCATCACTGCACTGGGATATGAAGTTAAAAAATCTCAAGTGAGGCTCAAATAAGAATTAAGGCACCCTACGTGAAATATCGTAGAGTGCCTTCTCCTTGGATGGTATAATAAATAACCCTAGTTGATGTCGAAAATCAAAGAGATCTAGATAATGGAGGGATATTCAATGGACTGCCACTACCATTCAAAGGATCATTCAAATTGCATAGAGCTAGTTCCGATCTTCAGTAGTTTAACCAAAGAAGAAATGATAGAAGTTGCCGCCATTACAAGGAGTAAAACTTTTCAGAAGAATGAAAGGATTTACAGTGCCGGCAATAAAGGGGGCAAGCTTTATGTTATCCGTTCAGGGAGAGTTAGGATCTCCAGACTTAACGCCAATGGTAAAGAGCAGGTCATTCGAGTGATTGGCCCCGGTGAATTTATGGGGGAGCTTTCCCTTTTTAGCCCTTTGTCTTTGACAGAGAATGCAGTGGCTTTGGAACCTACAACGATGTGCATAATTGAAGGGGAAAAGCTAAAAAAGCTTATGAAGAAGTACACATCCATTGCCTTTAAAGTATTGGAAGAGTTGAGCCAACGGTTGGAAAGAGCAGAAAGTCTTATTGAAACAATAAACCTTAATACAGTAGAACAAAGATTGGCCCGTGTACTATTAGATATGTCCACAGGTAATAAAGTGGTACACCTGAATATGACCAAAGGGGATTTTGCTTCTCTATTGGGTATGAGCCAAGAAACTTTAAGCAGAAAGCTGACGGCATTTCAAGAGGAAGGACTTATTGAGGTTAAAGGTCATCGGAAAATCATTGTTTTAGATAGAGATGGATTAGAACGAATTATCTTAAACTGACCGATATCCATTGTTCTATCATGGTATCATTTGAGCAATATTTTTCCGCGACGCCAAAATTAGAATAAATGTTTATCATGTTTCCGGGAACGGAATATTTATCCTATCCACTTCATCCATGTGTAATTAGTAAACAAAAATAGCACTGGAAATAAAAATATCAGTGCTATCTTTTGCATCTTAAATCACTAAGGTGAACCACATACTATACACCGAAGAAAAATCTGCACAAAACTTGCACAAAATCTGCACAAGAGGCACTTTAACAAAATTAATTTATTTAATTTTTATTAATTCTCTTAAACAGAAAAACTTTGAAATATCGCGTATTTTCAAGACGCATTTTAATTCGATTTAACTCATTTTACGTATTTAACTCACTTGTTTTTCCCCTTTCTATTTTGATTAGGTGGAGGTCTTTTTTTTGAATAATTTTTTTTCATCATCCATTTAGCACAGGTTTATTTCCTTTCTAATTTGCCGATAATGGTAGGTTGAAAGGTTGTGTCAACGTGATATTGTTCAAAATTATTGCCTGGATTTTAATTGTTCTATTCCTGTTCATTTTCATCAGCCTTTTTACGAAATTAACCATTGATTTAACTTATAAATTTGACCCAAATGATCAAAGATTGGTGATCTTAATTAAAGCACTATTTGGGCTCATTCGCATTCGCATGGATATACCAGAACTGAACGATACAAATACTGAAAAACAGAAAAGTGAAAAGCCCGATCCATCGTTAGACAAAAACTTTACAGATATCGATTCCATTGATGAAGATGAAGCGTTAAAAGCGTATCGGCCAATTAAATATTGGATGAAAAATATAAACGAACTATATAAAGTTGTGAAGAAAAGTTTAAAAAAGGTACGAATTACGCAGTTAGTATGGAAATCGGCCATTGGTACAGGTGATGCCGCAACTACTGGTATTATAAGTGGCGTAGGATGGGGCTTTAAAGGAACCGTCATTGGAATGCTCAGTTATTACTTTTCATTAAAAGTTCAGCCACAACTGGAAATCAGACCGATATTTAATCGGAAAATTTCAAATACATATGTTAAATGTATTTTTCAAGTTCGAGCAGGGCAAGCTATTCTAGCAGGCTTAAAAATATTCAAACTCTGGAAGAAAATGAAATCTCTGAGGCAATTAACAGAAAACAGGAAAGTACATGAGCAAGCAGGAGATCAATTAGTATAACGAGGAGTGATTTGACATGTCTGAGCATCCAATTCACGGTTTAATGACAACTGCAATGGAAAATTTAAAAGAAATGATTGATGTAAATACAATTATTGGTGATCCAGTAGAAACACCAGATGGTAGTGTCGTATTAACCGTATCCAAAGTTGGATTTGGTTTTGCTGCTGGAGGATCAGAGTTTTCCATAGACAATGCAGAACAAGATTTACCATTTGGTGGCGGTAGTGGAGGCGGTGTCTCAATTACACCGATTGCTTTTTTAATTGTTAATGATAAAGGAGTAAAATTACACCATATTGATCAAGGTACACATTTAGTTGAAAAATTAATGGATACTGCACCAGATACGCTAGAAAAAGTAAAGCAAATGCTTAATAAACGTAACCATGAGAAAGGAAAAGATCATCATCATTCAGAAACAAGGGATAGACCAGAATATAATATATAACGAATATATCCGGTGCTTGTTGCATCGGTCTTTTTTTAATTATAATTTACCATATTTTAGAAATATGAGTGCCTAGCATGATTTTTAATAAATTTTAGTTCAATTCTTTGCATTTCTATATTTAATTTCGGTATTATGAACAATATATGGATTAAAATTATAGGAGGAGTTTCCATGACTCAAGTTACCTTTGGTGGAAAACCAGTTACATTAGTTGAGAACGAAGTAAATGTTGGCGATCAAGCCCCAGCTTTTACTGTAGTGGATCAAAATTTAAATGATGTTACCTTTGATGATTTTACAGGACAAGTGACGTTAATCAGTGTGATTCCGTCCGTTGATACCGGGGTTTGTGATGCTCAAACTCGTCGTTTCAATGAAGAAGCGGCAAAACTAGACGGGGTTCGGGTAATCACGATTAGTGCGGATTTACCGTTTGCCCAAAGCCGTTGGTGTGCGGCAGCAGGAATTGAGCATTTACAAGTTGTTTCCGACCATCGTGATCTATCCTTTGGCAATACATATGGGGTACATATGAAAGAATTGCGTTTACTTGCACGTTCCATTTTTGTTATTGATCGTTCTGGAAAAGTGACATATAAAGAAATTGTTCCTGAAGTATCTTCACATCCGAATTATGAAAAAGCGATTGAAGCGGCAAAATCTGCAAAATAAATTTTACGACTACAATCAATTGATTTAATAAGAATGGGGCTTTCCAACTTTACAAATCCATGGAATTGGATTGAAAAAGTATATGGAAAACGGCCCCATTATTTTATTTGTTATTTCTTTATAAAACAGTTAAAATAGGTAAGCAATGTATATATTCGAGTTTTAAAGGAAAGTTAGGAGGTTCCACAATTGAAGCAAACCCCTGTGGAAGAGTTATTTCATGTATTTGATGAAACGGCAAATTTGTTAGTTAATGAGTTAAATTGTACATATTTAGAGGCGTTAGCGGAAACCGGTGAAAATATTTTTCATAATCAAGTTTTGCAAGATGAAGTAAGTGAAATGACGAAAAAGCGTCTCGACAAATATTATTTTGAATTAAGTAAGGAATCCCATGCAAAAGAGGACGTTCGAAGAGCTTTTCAGTTGGCGATTTTAAAAGGTATGCGTCAAAATGTACAACCCAATCATCAAATGACGCCAGATTCTATCGGCATGCTTGTTAGTTACATTTTAAGTAAATTTATGGCTGATAAAAAAGCTTTTACGTTACTTGATCCAGCAATTGGAACAGCTAATCTTGTAACAACGATCATGAATTACATGTTTGACCACAAGATCCATGCCTATGGCGTAGAAATTGATGATCTGTTAATTCAACTTGCTTATGTAAGTGCAAATCTACAAGAACATACCATTGAATTACATAATCAAGATAGTTTTGAGGAGTTGTTCATTGATCCAGTAGATGTGGTTGTCAGTGATCTACCAGTCGGATATTATCCAAACGATGAACGTGCCCGTAACTTTAAATTGATGGCAGATCAAGGCCATTCATATGCCCACCATTTATTTATAGAGCAAAGTACCCGCTATACAAAAGAGGGCGGATTTTTATTTTTCATTGTTCCAAATAATCTTTTTGAAACCCCCGAAGCTCCAAAACTGCAAAATTATATTAAAGAACATTTACATATGCAGGCTTTATTACGTTTACCAGAGTCAATGTTTAAAAACAAAAATGCAGCGAAAAGTATTTTAGTTTTACAAAAACAAAAAGAAGGGTTAAAACCGCCAAAAGAAGTATTGTTAGCTGATCTTCCATCCTTAGCGAATAAAGAACAAATGAAACAGATCTTGGCAAAAATGGAATTATGGTTTAAAGAAAATAAATCAAATCATTAATCAAATTTTTATAAATGAAGTAGAGGAATCGGTAAAAAGGTTCCTCTATTTTAATTTTACAATTATTTGAATTTAATTATTTTGAGGAAATGAAGAGAAAATGTACAAATTGAGCTTGATAATTTGTAATATCAGTGGTTAAATGAAGGATGGTGGACATTGCTTAAAACTTCACATAATATTCTTTTTTTGGTTTTTGAACATACTAAGAGAAAATATGAATGTAAGGAGCGAAACTGATGACAAACATTTTAGCGATAAATGCTGGTAGTTCATCATTAAAATTCCAACTAATCGAAATGCCTCAAGAAACCGTTGTTACAAAAGGACTTGTAGAACGGATTGGTTTAAATGACGGAATTTTTTCCATTTCTGTTAATGGGGAAAAAGTTACTTTAACTCAAGATATTCCTGACCATGGTGTAGCAGTTCAATTATTATTAGATCAATTGATTAATCAAGGAATTATTAAGTCCTTCGATGAAATTGATGGGGTTGGTCACCGTGTTGTTCATGGTGGAGAATCCTTTAGTGACTCTGTTTTAATTACACCAGAAGTATTAAAAGAAATTGAAAATGTTTCTGAATTAGCACCACTACATAATCCTGCAAACGTAACAGGAATTAAAGCATTCCAAGAAATTTTACCAAATGTACCACATGTAGCTGTGTTTGATACTGCATTCCATCAAACAATGCCTGAAAGTTCTTATCTATACAGCTTGCCATATGAATACTATGAAAAATATGGTATCCGTAAATACGGTTTCCATGGTACAAGCCATAAATATGTAACTCAAAAAGCAGCAGAAATGCTGGGAAAACCTCTTGAGGAATTACGTTTAATTTCATGTCACTTAGGTAACGGAGCAAGTATCGCAGCGGTTCAAGGCGGTAAATCGATTGATACATCAATGGGATTCACACCATTAGCAGGTTTAACAATGGGAACTCGTTCTGGTGACGTTGATCCGGCTTTAATCCCTTATATTATGGAGAAAACTGGACAATCTGCAGAGGAAGTCATTAACGTCTTTAATAAGAAGAGCGGTATGTTAGGTATAACTGGATTCTCTAGTGACCTGCGTGATATTGAAGAAGCAGCTAAAGAAGGAAATGATCGTGCAGAACTTGCATTACAAGTATTTGCAAACCATATCCATAAATATATCGGTTCCTATGCAGCTCGTATGAACGGTGT
Organism: Pallidibacillus thermolactis; assembly: GCF_025660415.1. Lineage (NCBI taxonomy): Bacteria > Bacillati > Bacillota > Bacilli > Caryophanales > Bacillaceae > Pallidibacillus > Pallidibacillus thermolactis. The sequence continues at coordinate 16,224 of NZ_JAOUSE010000046.1, read as the reverse complement.
TGACGCAATTATCTTTACTGCTGGTATCGGTGAAAATAGTTCAACAATCCGTGAACGTGTATTAACTGGATTAGAGTTCATGGGTGTATATTGGGATAAAGACTTAAACGAACAACGTGGTGAAGAACGTTTCCTAAGTTACCCATTCTCCCCGGTTAAAGTAATGGTAATTCCAACAAATGAAGAAGTCATGATTGCACGGGATACCATTCGTCTTGGAAATATGTAAGCTATAGTGTATTAATGTGTAATCATTAAATAATCTTATACTTTGGTATCTAACTATAAGACCTTTTTTCTATGTGTTTGATTACATGGAAATAAGGTCTTTTTTGTTTAGGGCAGATAAAATGGACTCATCAAGTGAATGAAGGGAGAAAATGGTGAGGCATTGTGAAAAAAGTGTGTTCATGGGGTGGATGAAGGGAGAAAATGGTGAGGCATTGTGAAAAAAGTGTGTTCATAAGGTGAATGAACGCAGAAAATGGTGGAACATTGTAAAAAAAGTGTGTTCATAAGGTGAATGAACGCAGAAAATGGTGGAACGTTGTAAAAAAAGTGTGTTCATAGGTTGAATGAAAGCAGAAAATGGTGGAACATCGTAAAAAAAGTGTGTTCATAGGTTGAATGAAAGCAGAAAATGGTGGAACGTTGTAAAAAAAGTGTGTTCATAGGTTGAATGAAAGCAAAAAATGCTGGTTCATTGTAAAAAAGTGTGTTCATAAGGTAAATGAAAGCAGAAAATGGTGAGGCATTGTAAAAAAAGTGTGTTCATGAGGTGGATGAAAGCAGAAATTGGTGGGGTATTGTAAAAAAAGTGTGTTCATGGGGTGGATGAAAGCAGAAATTGGTGGGGTATTGTAAAAAAAGTGTGTTCATAGGTTGAATGAACGCAGAAAATGGTGAGGCATTGTGAAAAAAGTGTGTTCATGGGGTGGATGAACGCAGAAATTGGTGGGGTATTGTAAAAAAAGTGTGTTCATGGGGTGGATGAAAGCAGAAATTGGTGGGGTATTGTAAAAAAAGTGTGTTCATGGGGTGGATGAAAGCAGAAAATGGTGAGGCATTGTGAAAAAAGTGTGTTCATAGGTTGAATGAAAGCAGAAAATGGTGAGGCATTGTAAAAAAAGTGTGTTCATAAGGTGGATGAAAGCAGAAAATGTTGGGGTATTGTAAAAAAGTGTGTTCATAACGTAAATGAAAGCAGAAAATGGTGAGGCATTGTGAAAAAAGTGTGTTCATGAGGAGAATAAACGCAAAAATTTCAAAAAAATGCTTTCATCAAGGTGATGAAAGCAGAACAATTGGAGAATCATTAAAAAAGTTAATTCATTAGAGCTATGGAAATCATAGATCGGTGTGCTATGAACAAAATGCCGAACAAGAAAAGTTTTTCATTGTTCTACTTTTTCTACATAATGTGCCCATTGGTGCACTCCAACAAGCTGATAATACTTATCTAATATGCGCTTTATGGCTCTTTTTGAAGGGACGACTTTACACCAATCATGAACTAAATTTGTATTCATTTTTTTATTAGGAAAAAGGGTACGAAGTTCTTGAACAGATCGGTATACTGTATCATCAACTTTTTCTATAATACCGCAATACTGACAAGTACAATAGGATCTTTTGACTATTTGTATTGTTAAAGAATGACAATGTTTACAAATGATGCCCTTTTTTAATTTTTCGTAAGCGTATTTAGGAAGATGAGTAAATGAGGAATCTTGAATATGTAGCGACTTTAATAGGTTTGCTAATTCAAAATGCTTTTTGGTCATTCTTGACGGAATTTCATTTAAACTTCGTACATACCGTTTGAATTGTGTCGGATAGATAAATGGTTTATGAATTGGAGCTTGATACAGTGTGAATTCCGGATTCACAAAAACGACATATCCTTCTATTGGTAAATTGAAACCATGGCTATTTAACAGTTGTTGCAAAAGTGATGATGTTCTTCCAAGTTGGTTAATGGGATTTAAAATTTGAACTCGTTGTTCTTTTGTATATAATTTATCTGACTCGTAGTAATAGTCACCTTCAAAGTTTTTGACTTCAAAAAATAATAGTTTATTTTGGAAAATAAAAAATGCGTCAACTTGAAATGTAATGTTTTTATGTTGAAGCAATAAATCATTTAAAACGAAACAATGATTTTGCAACTCCTCTCTTATGATCGCATCAAATAATTTTTCCCCTTCCACTCCTTTTTCAAGATTGGAATAGTATTGTTTGTTTTCAGTAGAAAGCGACATTCGAGCATGAAGTGATCTGAAGATCGTTAATTCTTTAGGTTCCATTCGTTCTTTGAAAAACATAATTCCCTCCTTGATAGATTTAACTAAAAATATGAATACCATAATCATACTCGCTTGCCAAACTGCGAAAATTCCATTTTGCATGCTTAAAATTTTATTTTTTCTATAGAAAAAAATGAAATTTCCACTCTATTTTCATTAAAAAATTCGATTATGTTATAATTTTTATAATAAAATGAGTGCCAGGAGGAGCAAAATATATGGGATTAACGGACCGTGAAAAGGAACTATTAGTTGAGATTCAGTTGTGGCAAGATCATCAATTTCTTGAATTCACGAATGATTTTGTCAATACGTTTGATCGTTGGCTTGACGATACATTTCTTCGCTTACCTGAAGATTTCCGCCATAAATTCTTTAAACAACTAGATCAATGGTTATTTACCATCCAGGCGGTCATACAACAATCTGAAAACCAAACAGAAAAAATGAAAAAATTACTTACTGAGGCAAGTATTGAAAATCAGCACATACATACCATCACCGATTTGAAACAATTACCGATCGAACAACTCAATTACTTTGCCAATCGGGAAAAATCGAACCATCAATTAATTTCGTTATTACAAGGAGGCGTTTCCGGATCTGGGAGTTCTCTTCTATTAGGAATGGATATTCCGCTTATGATTACCGTTAACCTTCGGGCCATCCAAAATATTGCCTGTTCTTACGGTTATGATGTAAGAAATCCTTTTGAGATGATGATTGCACTTAAACTCTTCCATGCTGCTACTTTACCAAGAAGATTTCAAAAGCATGCCTGGGATGAACTTATGGCTGAAGTGAAGGATAAACACGACCCTTATTTTTATGAAGGGGATGAGAAAATTACAGCTGAAAAATGGATGCTCCAATTGTTAACACAAATCCTGAAAGCATGGGCTATTTTACTATTTCGAAAAAAGAAAAAAGAAGGGGTTTCATTTATCAGTTTAGCAATAGGAGCTGGCCTCAATTATCAAATGACAAAGAAAGTTACAGAATTTGCTCAACGTTTTTATCAGAATCGTCTTTTATTAGAAAAAAGTCAATCTAAATAAAAGACTATCCAGCTGAATGATTCATCACATCGTGCTGGATAGTCTACATTTTATAACATGTATATTTTAAATATTAAGAGGCATGATAACAGTATATATCTTTTCAAAATTACCATCTATTCATCTTTAGGTGTACGGACAACAAGTACATCACACTTTGCATAGCGAACAATATGTTCTGAAACACTACCTATTAAGAAACGTTCAACAGCATTTAATCCAGTAGCACCACAAACAATTAGATCAGCATTATATTTTTGAGCTACATCTTTCGAAATTTTTCCTTTCGGTGAACCATATTCTATGATCATTTGTACATCTTTCACACCAGCATTTAGGGCATCCGTTTTATATCTTTGAAGCATTTCTTCTGCATAATGATCAGCTTTTTTAACAATAGCTTGATCATAAGCATTGATAGTCGAGAAAGTACGTAAATCAATAATATGGGTTAAAAATAACGTACCCTCATTTCGTTTTGCAATATTAATTGCTTCTTTTAGGGCGTATTCAGCTTCTTTTGATCCATCTACTGCAACAATAATATTTTTATATGTTGCCATGTTAACCTCCCCCTTTACTTACATTATATAAGAAAAACAACAAGAAAACGTTTGCAGATTTAACAATTGTTTGAATTTAATGATGTCATCTTTTTAATGTGAATATTTAATCAAAATTGACTAAAATCAGAAAACTAAGTAATGTTAAGCTGAATAAAGAAAATAGGGGTGTCTAGGTAATGAAGATTGGAATTCCTAAAGAAATCAAAAATAATGAAAATCGTGTTGCCGTTAGTCCAGCAAGTGTCATGACGTTTGTAGAAAATAACATAGAGGTATGTATTGAAACAGGTGCAGGATTAGGTTCAGGATTTACTGATGAAGAGTTTGAAAAAGCCGGTGCAACCATAGTCGGTTCAGCAGAAGAAGCATGGGCAGCAGATATGGTCATGAAAGTAAAGGAGCCACTTCCAGAAGAATTTAAATACTTACGTGAAGGATTAGTTTTATTTACATATTTACATTTGGCAAATGATTTCGATTTAACCGATGCCCTTGTCAAACAAAAAGTTGTATCGATTGCATATGAAACGGTTCAACTTCCGAATGGAGCATTGCCTTTATTAACACCGATGAGTGAAGTGGCTGGCCGGATGGCCGTACAGGTTGGGGCCCAATTTTTAGAAAAAATTCATGGAGGAAAAGGAATTTTACTTTCTGGGGTACCTGGCGTACAACGAGCAAATGTAACGATCATTGGAGGAGGAGTGGCTGGAACAAACGCGGCTAAAGTTGCCATTGGTTTAGGAGCGAATGTAACTGTATTAGATATTAATCCTGAACGCCTTCGTCAGTTGGATGATTTGTTTCAAAATGAGATTAGTACATTAATGTCGAATCCGTACAACATTTATGACTCTGTAAAGAAATCGGATTTAGTTATCAGTTCCGTCTTAATTCCAGGAGCAAAAGCACCTGTACTGGTACCGGAAGAGGTTGTAAAGGAAATGTCTCCAGGTTCCGTAATTGTGGATATTGCGATTGATCAAGGGGGGAACTTTGAAACATCAGATCGGGTTACGACTCATGATAATCCAACATATGTAAAGCACGGGGTGATCCATTATACTGTTGCTAATATTCCAGGAGCTGTACCAAGAACTTCAACTTTCGCCTTAACAAATGTAACAACGCCATATGCATTGCAAATTGCGAAAAAAGGGTATCAAAAGGCATGTTTAGAAAATGAAGCTATCTTAAAAGGATTAAACACACTAGATGGACATGTGACCTATCGTGCCGTGGCCAATGCCTTTAATATGGAATATACAAACCCATTAGATCTGCTAAAAAAATAGATCATATTTGCTTTTCATATGAGCAGCCGGAGGTAGTTAAAGGGGGATTTCAATGGAAAAAAAGAAAATTGCTGTTATTCCTGGAGATGGGATTGGCAAAGAAGTGGTACCTGCTGCTTTAAAAGTTTTAGAAGTAGTGAGTCAATTAAACGAGGATTTACAATTCGATTTTACAGAGTTTCCTTGGGGATCGGAATTTTACTTAAAAACCGGTGAAATGATGCCAAAAGATGGTTTAGAAACGCTACGCGATTTTGATGCTGTATTTTTAGGAGCGGTTGGCGACCCGGAACGTGTTCCTGATCATATTTCATTATGGGGATTACTAATCCAGATTCGCCGAGGATTTCAGCAAACGATAAATTTACGACCAGCCCGTTACTTTCAAGGATTAGATTCTCCTTTAAAAAATCCGAATGGGTTTGATATTGTAGTTGTTCGAGAAAATAGTGAAGGTGAATACAGTGATTCAGGTGGAAGGATTCATCATGGTGAAGATGAAATTGTCATTCAAAACGCGATTTTTACGAGAAAACGGACAGAAAGTGTCATGAGATATGCTTTCCAACTTGCAGAAAAGCGCAGAAAGTCGGTCACAAGTGCAACGAAATCAAATGGGCTCGTGCATTCCATGCCTTTTTGGGATGAAGTATTTGCTGAAGTTTCCGAGGACTTCACACATATCAATACGAAAAAAATTCATATAGATGCTTTGGCAGCGATGTTTGTGACGAATCCTGAATCCTTCGATGTTGTAGTTGCAAGCAATTTATTTGGTGATATTTTAACTGATATCGGCGGGGCGATCATGGGCAGTATTGGAATGGCTCCTTCAGCCAATATTAACGTAACAGGTGAATATCCATCAATGTTTGAACCTGTTCATGGATCAGCCCCGGATATTGCAGGAAAAAATAGAGCAAATCCTATTGGACAAATTTGGACGGCGAAAATGATGCTCGATCATTTTGGAAAACAAGCGTTAGGTGAAGAAGTGTTACAGGCAATTGAAAACGTAACGAAGCAAGGATGCAAAACACCTGACATTGGGGGAAGTTGTTCAACAACAGAAGTAACGGATGAAATTTGCCGAAACTTGCAAAACTTAATATAAATTTAGAAAAATTCCTCATAAAATGTTTATTTTTAAACCATTATGAGGAATTTTTCTTTTTAAGGAGAATCACCCAAATTATGCATATATCTATTATTATTTCATATTTATTTTAATAGATTAAAATGTTTTATAGCCATTTATTTAAGTTATGAAAGACTTTCTGTTCGATTTAGTAAAAAAATCCTAGATCTTTGCATAAGCATGATCTCCTGATAAGGAGATAAAAAATCTAATGTTGGAGGTTAAAAGGATGAATAAACCTAAGTTGTATGTCCTTGATACGGGAACCATGAAAATGGACAAAAATTATATGGTTGCCATGCATAATCCAGCAAGTATTGATAATCCAAACCCACCAGCAGAATTTATTGAATTTCCTGTATATGCTGTACTTATTGATCATCCAGATGGAAAGATATTGTTTGATACTGGTTGTAATCCGGAAGGGATGGGAAAGGAAGGCAGGTGGCCAGAAGGGGTGCAAAAATTATTCCCAGCCTTTCAAGACGAGTCTTGTTATTTAATTAATCGATTAGAACAATTAAAAGTTCGTCCAGAGGATATTAAGTACGTGGTTGCATCCCACCTTCATTTAGACCATGCTGGTTGTTTAGAGTTATTTACAAATGCGACGATTATCGTCCATGATCATGAACTGACTAATGTAATGAAAACTTATGCAATGACAAAAGACATGGGGGCATACATTTGGGCTGATGTCGATGCTTGGATAAAGAATGATTTAAGATGGAAAACGATAGCTCCGGATGAAGATGAAATTGAATTAGTTTCGGGAATTAAGATTCTAAATTTCGGACCAGGTCATGCATATGGTTTACTTGGATTACATGTAGATTTACCAGGTACAGGTGGCATCATTTTAGCTTCAGATGCTATTTATTCAGCAGAAAACTATGGACCTCCTGTTAAACTTCCAGGAATCATCTATGATTCTCTCGGGTATACTCGAACGGTTGAAAAAATAAGAAATTACGCCAAACGTACAAATTCCGATGTTTGGTTCGGTCACGACTCTGAACAATTTAAGAAACTGATGAAATCAACAGAGGGCTATTATGAATAAAACGTATTCTAGTAAAAGAGCCTCAGTAAAAAGTGTTTACTGGGGCTATTATTTAAGTCGTATAAATAATCTATTTAACTTTCATTATTGATTAAAAGGAGTGGGAGAATTGAAAGTAAGGTCAGCCGTATTAAGAGAAATGGGATTGCCAAAGCCCTATAAAGATAGTAGGCCGATTACAATTGAAACATTGGAACTAGATCCGCCTCAAACGGGGGAAGTTTTAGTAGAAGTTAAGGCGGCTAGTCTATGTCATTCGGACTTATCTGTCATCGACGGCTCTAGACCAAGACCATTACCGATGGCATTGGGGCATGAAGCATCGGGCGTAGTCAAGGAAGTGGGGGCAGGGGTTACCGATTTACAACCTGGAGATCATGTTGTATTCGTCTTTGTTCCAAGTTGTGGTGAATGTATACCTTGTAAGGAAGGTCGTCCGGCCCTTTGTGAAAAAGGTGCCGTGTCCAACACGAACGGAACACTTTTAGGTGGTGGTATTCGTCTTCATAAAGATGATGAAACTATTTTACATCATTTGGGTGTGTCAGCTTTTTCTGATCACGCCGTAGTTTCTCGAAAATCTGTCGTAAAAGTAGATAAGAACATTCCCTTTGAACAAATAGCGTTATTCGGATGTGCGGTTATTACTGGAGTGGGAGCAGTTGTAAATACAGCTAATATTAAGTTTGGAAGTACCGTTGCAATTATCGGGTTAGGTGGCATAGGATTAAGTGCACTATTAGGTGCTATAGCTAGTGGAGCTAGTCGTATTATTGCTGTTGATATTAATGAAACGAAATTAGAAAAAGCTCGAGAACTTGGCGCAACAGATGTTTTTGATTCAAAAGATCCGAAAGTTGTAGAACTGATTAAAGAAGCAACAGGCGGCGGAGTGGATTATGCCTTTGAAACGGCTGGAGTTGTCAAAGCGATGGAAGTCGCCTATGCGGTTACAAAACGTGGTGGTACAACTGTTACAACAGGGTTACCTCATCCAGATCATCATTTCTCATTTCCGCAAGTAACTTTAACGGCGGAAGAAAAAACGTTGAAAGGTTCATATGTCGGAAGTTGTGTACCGAATAGAGATATTCCACGGTTTATCGAATTATTTCGTCAGCAGCGTTTACCTGTTGATAAATTAGTAGCAAAGTTTATCCGTTTAGATGAAATCAATGAAGGCTTCGATCTATTAGCGAAAGGGGAATATTCAAGAATTATCATTAATGAATTTTAACGAAGATGAAAACGCTCGAGTGTAAAGCGTTTCCACTGTTATGAAAAAGAAAGGTTCGTTTATTTGTGACTGATGAAATAAAAACTGTCACATGAAATGGTTTGTTTTTAAGAAGGGCAATCCTTTGATTCCTTTCATAGATTGCCCTCGTATATTCTTTTATGAAATCACTTGTAATTCTTTCGGATACTTCGTTAACACTTCCGCACCATCTTTTGTGATGACGATATCATCTTCAATTCGCACACCCACTTTTTCTGGAATATAAATCCCTGGTTCGATTGTATAAACCATTCCGGGTTGCAGTTTCAGCTCGTTTGTTTCAGTGATAGAAGGATATTCATGAACACTAATACCAAGGCCATGTCCTAAGCGGTGGGTAAAATATTCGCCGTAACCGGCATTACTAATCATCTTTCGCGCCGTTTGGTCGAGTTCCGCACATGTAATCCCTGGTCTAGAGGCTTCAACAGCTGCAAGTTGTGCTTGCAAAACGGTATCATAAACTTTACGATTTTCTTCACTTACATCCCCAAAGGCAACGGTACGGGTAATATCAGAACAATATCCCTCGTAAACAATCCCTAAATCAAAAAGGACAAAATCGCCTTTTTTCACTGTTGCCATCCCTGGTACACCATGAGGTGAAGCAGCTTTTGCACCTGCAAGAACAGTCGTTTCAAAGGACATTTTTTGAACGCCTTTTTTCTTCATTTCATATTCAATCGCTGCTACAATTTCTAATTCACTAATCCCTTCTTTTATAGCATTTACACCTACTTCAATGGCATAGTCTGCTAATTCACATGCTTTACGAAGTTTTTCAATTTCTACTTGATCTTTAATTGTCCGAAGTTGATTAAGTTTTTCTTCAGCTGATATAAATTGTGAATTCGGATAAGCTTTTTGTAAAATTTCATATCGTTCCATGTTCATATGTGTTTTTTCGACAGCAACCCGATTTACTTGACTTACCCGTTTATCAATTTCTGCTGTTACTTTATCCCACGCGTTTTCGGTATCTTTATAACCAATGATTGTTTGGTCAAATCCAGCAGCCCTTGCTGTTTCTACTTCCATTTGTGGACAAACTAGAAACGGAGCCTCATTTTGAAATAGCACAATGGCTAATACACGTTCATGAGGATCACTGAAGAAATTGCTATAATAAAACACATTTTCGGATGAAGTAAGGATCGCTACATCAATTTTTTCCTCAACTAACCAATTTTGAAATGCTTCTAATCGTTTTTTCATAAAAAATCACCTCGCAAAAAGCGTAGCATTTTGTGACAAAAAAGTAAATATTTGTAAGGAGGAGCAGGAAATGGTACAAATAATATTGAAGTAACAAAATAAAAAATGAAAGGGGAATTTCTATAAATGAAGATTACATACCACGGTCATTCCATTGTTAAAATTGAAACAAATGGGAAAACAATTTTGATTGATCCATTTATTACGGGAAATCCTTTAACGGATCTATCTGTGGAAACAGAAAGTCCAGATTACATATTGCTCACTCATGGACATAACGACCATGTCGGAGATACAGTCGAACTTGCGAAAAAGAAAGATGCGTTAGTTGTTGCCATGGTTGAATTAGCCGATTATTTGAGTTGGCAAGGTGTTAAAACTCATGGGATGAATATAGGTGGCTCTTTCGAATTTCCTTTTGGAAAAGTGAAGTTTACTCAAGCATTCCATAGTACAGGCTTAGTAACAGGTGAACAAAATATTATATATTTAGGAATGCCGGCTGGTCTGCTGTTAGAAATTGAAGGAAAAACAATTTACCATGCAGGGGACACGGCTTTATTTTCAGATATGAAATTATTAGGAGAAAGACATTCCATTGATATTGCTTTTCTCCCAATCGGTGATAACTTTACAATGGGGCCAGAGGATGCAGCCTATGCAGCCAAGTTATTAAATGCGAAAACAGTTGTGCCAATTCATTACAATACATTTCCGGTCATAAAACAAGATCCACATAAATTCGTTACATTACTTGAACAAGGAAATGGAAAAGTATTAGAAGTGGGCGAAGCAATCGAATTATAATAGTGACAATGACCTTTGTAGATGTTTCTGTTTTACAAAGGTCTTTTTTTTGTTGAAAACTTAATAAATAAATAATTCTACAATAAATACGGAAAGACAAGCGAATAAGGAAACTTGAAATAAGTTACCACCAAAGAAGGAAAGTAATATAGCTACGATAAAGCCGATTAAAGCTGACCAAGGAGTTCCCGTAGCCTCTAAAATGGCAGGGAAAACCATGACGGCCAATGTAACGTATGGAACGTAATATAAAAAGGATTTTATAAATGGGTTTGTAATTTTTTTCCGTATGAATGTTAGAGGCAAAACACGGATGAAATAGGTTACACAAGCCATGACAAATACATATAAATAAAGATTATTCATTGGTATCCTCCTTTACCGGAAAGAATAAAGCAGCAAGTCCAGAGATAAGCACGGTAAGGATAATGATTTTGAGACCGGATGATGTCGTAGATAGTACCGGAAGCATATCAAAGATGAAACTAGCCAGCATCGAAATCATAATGACTGACATCAGAATTTTATTTCTCTTTGCAGGAGGTATAATGATGGAAATTAACATCGCATATAAGGCGAGGCTAAGCGCACGAATGACCTGGTCTGGTAAGATGTTTCCAGATATTGTGCCAAGGAACGTACCGAACACCCAAGATGAAATGGTGATTGTCATAAGCCCATATGTATAAAACGGATTTAGTTTCCCCTTTCGTGCTAAAGAAACGGCAAACACTTCATCGGAAATCCCAAATCCCATTATAATCCGTTGCCAGAAAGGGGTTTTAGGATCAATTTTTTGTGAAAGAGCAGCTGACATAAGAAAATATCTAGCATTGATAATGAATTGGGTTAAAGCTACTTCAAATAACGTTGCTGTTGAAACGATTAATGTAACGCCTGCAAATTGTCCTGCTGAGGTAAAGTTTGTAGCGGAAATAACACTGGATTGGAACACTGAAAGTCCTGCTTGGAAAGCGGCTATTCCAAAGGTGAAAGCAACAGCGATATAACCTAGTGCCAGTGGTATTCCATCTTTTACTCCTTCAAACCATTCCATTCGATTTGATTTTACTTTAAGATTTCTTTCCAGGAACTTTGCTTCCATATAGATCCCCCCATCCCTTTTCTTTATAGTGCAAAAATTTTATCACGAAAAATAATATAAGTGAAATTAATATATGTTATGTTTATATTAGAAAATCTAATTGAAAGAAGTGTGATCGATGAATCGATTTGAAGTGTTTATGAAAGTCATTGAAAAAGAAAGCTTCACTGAAGCAGCAGAAGATTTAGGGTATACCCAGTCAGCCGTAAGTCAAATGGTGAAAGCTTTAGAGAAGGAGCTGTCGACGACTTTAATCACAAGGTCAAGAAAAGGGATTCAACTAACAGCCGATGGAAGAGAATATCTTCCGTATATAAACAATATTCGTAATGCCTACTGGGAGCTTTTGGAAAAGAATAAAGAAATGCAAGGACTTGAAAGTGGACTTATTCGAATTGGAACCATTTCTAGTGTTTCAGCGAGTTGGCTTCCAAAATTGATGAAAGATTTTAAGGAGATTTATCCTTCTGTGCAATTTCAATTACAACAGGGAGGGGAATATTCTGAAATTGTACAGTATGTAAAGGAGGGAAGTGTTGATTTTGGGTTTATTAACCCAGATGCAACAACAGAACTCGAAAAAATCTCTTTAACAGAGGACGAAATGTTAGCAGTTTTACCTCCAAATCATCCGCTAGCAAAAAACGAGAAAGTTACATTAACTCAATTAGCTACAGAACCATATATTTTATTAGAGGAAGGACATTTAAATGAACCGTTAGAAATTTTTAAACAACATCACTTACAACCGAATATTCAATTTCGTGTTCATGATGATTACACCATTATGGCGATGGTGGAAAATGGGCTCGGAATTTCCATTTTATCTCAGTTAATTATGGATCGGGTGAACTATCGGTTAGTGAAGAAAACGATAACCCCACCGATTAAACGAACGATTGGGATCACATATAAAAATAAAAAACTCCTACCGATCGCCAGTCGCTATTTTATCAATTTTTTAATTGAACGATTTCAACGGTAAGGATGTTATGAGTTTGTATAATGTCCTTTCCCTATGTCTAGTAGATTAGACAAATGCTTGGAAGAGTCTTCTAGTCATTTTGACCGGTTTGTTTATATGAATGATGAATAATGAAAGTTTCTGTAATAATGAAATACTATTTTTCGTCGGACAAACATATAGTAATAGAAATGAAGAGGTGGAGGGAGAAACAATGCGAAATCGCTGTATATTATGCTTATTCATTTGCGGAGCATTATTATATTATGCGTTACCACAGTTAACTTTACACGGAAATAGTTTAGCTACTTACTTTTCCTGGTCTTGGCTTATCTTCCTTTTTATGGCAGTTGCCGGAAACTTAGCAGCAGTGCTTTATACACCTGTAACAAAACAGCATAGACAGAAAGAACAGGTACAGATTAGAAAAAAATTACGTTCATATGATTAAAAGTTTGTGTATAAATCCGCTCAATATCGTGAATTCATCTGGTTATTTTTAAAAATTATATGATATCGTTTAAAACATTTCCAAAAAACTGTTATAATTCAGTTAGAAAACATGAACTATTAACTGAAGGTGGATGTGTGTTGATTACAAAACATGAACAAATAATCAAATATATTGAAGAATTGCCAGTTGGACATAAAATATCTGTACGGCAAATTGCGAAAGATTTAAATGTAAGTGAAGGTACCGCCTATCGTGCGATTAAGGAAGCAGAAAATAAAGGATTTGTAAACACAATTGAGCGGGTTGGTACTATTCGGATTGAACAAAAGAAAAAGGAAAACATTGAGAAGTTAACGTATGCGGAGATCGTCAATATTGTAGATGGTCAAGTATTGGGTGGAAGAAACGGGCTTCATAAAACGTTAAATAAATTTGTCATTGGCGCGATGGAAGTTGAAGCAATGATGCGTTATACGGATGCGGGAAACCTTTTGATCGTTGGTAACCGTACGAATGCCCAAACGCAAGCCCTTCAAAGAGGCGCTGCTGTTCTGATTACCGGGGGTTTTGATACGGAAGAATCGGTAAAGAGACTTGCTGATGAACTGGCACTTCCGATTATTTCTACGAGCTATGATACATTTACCGTTGCAACGATTATTAATCGGGCCATTTTTGACCAATTAATTAAAAAAGAAATTTTACTTGTTGAAGATATCGTAAGACCCCTTAAGAATACGTACTATCTAACGACAAAAGATACGGTGGAAAAATGGTTCATTTTAAATGAACAATCAAAACACACCCGTTTTCCAGTTATTGATCGTAATCAAAAGGTGGAAGGAATCGTCACTTCAAAAGATGTGATTCATCAAGCTCGAAATAAACCGATTGAAAAAGTCATGACGAAAAACCCAATTACTATTACACCGAAAGCGAGTGTAGCTACCGCATCCCATATTATGATTTGGGAAGGGATTGAGCTTCTCCCTGTCGTGGATGACTATGATCGACTAATCGGAATTATTAGTCGTCAGGATGTTTTAAAATCACTTCAAGTCCATCAGCGCCAACCTCATGTTGGAGAAACGATTGACAATATTGTTGCCAATCATATTAGCTTGAAAGAAGAAACTGAAGAAGAACATGTTTATCAATTTGAAATTACTCCACAGATGACAAATTACTATGGAACGATTTCACACGGGGTATTTACAACCGCTATTATTGACGCGGCGAATCGTAAATTTCGCTCCATTAAAAAAGGGGAACTCGTTGTCGAAAACATGAATATTTACTTCTTAAAACCCGTTCAAATCGAGCACACCATTGAGATTCACCCAAAAATACTTGACATCGGTCGTAAAATCGGCAAAGTAGATGTCGAAGTATTTAGTAATGGAATAATGGTTGGGAAAGCGTTGCTCACCTTCCAATTTATTGATCGGTAACTTATAATTGTTCCCGTTCTTTTAATACATGCGGTAAGTAAAATCGATAAGCTTTAACCCCTGTATAAATACTTAGCCCGCCAATAATGATAAAAATAATACCAATTGTAATGGTTAATGGAGTTTGAGAAATAAACATTCGATTAAGACCAAAAAAGGAGACAAATAAACCTAGGGCTATCGATGATTTAGCAGATAGCCATTTTTTTTCAGCAACACTTTTGGATTGAAAATATTTAATTTTAAAATATACATAAGTTACTAGTGAAAATATAATAATGACTAAGAATACTGGCAACTTTCATCACTCCATCATATATTTGTTTTATATTTTACCGATATATTTAGAAAAATTCTACTATAAAGATTATTGTAACAGTGCAGTTTAAATGAACATAAAGGAGAATCGGTTATGAAACAAGCGATTTTACAAAAGATTAAAGAATATGAAACCATTATTATTCATCGTCACATTCGTCCAGATCCAGATGCCTATGGGTCGCAAGGCGGACTTGCCGAAATCATTAAAACAAGTTTTCCTGAAAAGAACGTGTATGCCGTTGGTGATGATGAGGTTACATTACGGTATTTAAATCAAATGGATGAAATTGAAGATGATACTTATAAAAACGCGCTTGTGATTGTATGTGATACAGCAAACCAAGAACGAATTAGTGATGGACGATACAACAAAGGTGATTGCTTAATTAAAATTGATCATCATCCAAACGAGGATCCATATGGTGATATTGTTTGGGTGGATACAACAGCAAGTTCCACAAGTGAATTAATTTACGAGTTTTATTTATTTGGCAAAGATTGCGGGCTTCAATTATCAACGGAAGGTGCTAGATTACTTTTTGCGGGCATTGTCGGAGATACAGGGCGATTTTTATATCCAAGTGCTACAGAGAAAACCTTTACGTACGCCAGTGAACTAATTAAATACCCGTTTTCCCGAACAGCATTATTTAGTCAAATGTACGAAACGCCCCTTAATTTAGCAAAGTTTCAAGGATACTTATTGTATAATCTTTCCATGGAAAGTGAAGGGGTAGCCAAGGTTGTGGTCACAAAGGAACACCTTGAAAAATTCAATTTAAAACCACAAGAAGCCTCTCAGCTTGTCAGTATATTAGGGAATATTGCTGGAATTAAAGCTTGGGCCTTCTTTGTCGAAGAGGAAAAAGATCGAATCCGTGTCCGATTGCGTTCCAATGGTCCTGTTATTAATGAAGTTGCCAAAAAATATAATGGTGGCGGCCATCCACTTGCATCTGGAGCGACCATTAACTCCTGGGATGAAGTGGATGCAGTGATGAACGATTTGCAAAAAGTTTATGAAGAGTACATGAAAAATAAAAATTGAAAACGAAAAACAATTGGCATTATTTGCCAATTGTTTCAGACTGTCGACAAACCCCAACTCAAATGCTTCATTTGAGTTGGGATTTGTCTTTTTTTGCTCATCATTTTCTAAGATTCTTATCTTATTTAGGCTGGACATGGTCTTTTCCATGTCC
>NZ_JAOUSE010000045.1:0-25257 GCF_025660415.1 Pallidibacillus thermolactis | reverse complement strand
GGACATGGAAAAGACCATGTCCAGCCTAAATAAGATAAGAATCTTAGAAAATGATGAGCAAAAAAAGACAAATCCCAACTCAAATGAAGCATTTGAGTTGGGGTTTGTCGACAGTCTGAAAGGAAGATATTCTTCCTTTAATCAATTTTTATTTAAATAAATTTAATAAAAAATATAGTCGCGAGCAGAAATTATCGAAACAAGTAATAGACATTTTGTATAAATATCAATGGGAAGGAAATATCCGTGAACTTGAAAACTTAATCGAACGATTGGTCATCACTACAGATGGAACAACTATAACTATAGATGATTTACCAAATGATTTTCCCATTGAATATTCTCAACCTATATTTTCAAATAAAATTGAAAGTCAAAGTTTACCTGCCTATTTAAATGAAGTAGAAAAGAGTATTATTATAGAAACATATAATGAAACAAAAAGCACTTGGAAAACAGCTGAAAAGCTTGGGGTATCTCAATCTTATATTGTACGTCGGTTTAAAAAATATCATTTGAGAATAAGTGATAAAAAAATAATTGAAGATTAATGGAGCAAAAATGTGTAGGATTATATAAATCCCCCTCCATATCATAAGGGGGATTTTAGATCGGAGTATCGTACATAAACGAATTTCCTTTTTTTGTATTAATTGACAATTTTTTTATTCGATATTGCAAGCTTTGCCTGCTCAAACCTAACGTAGCAGCAGTTTTTGTAATATTATAGTCATTGTCTTGCAACACTTGTTCAATGTATGCTTTTTCAAAAACGTCTAATTGTTCCTTTAATGTTTTATTATAATGAATTGGTTTTTTGATGGCAGTCATTTTTGTATCTATTAAATCTTTTTCTTTTTTAATAAACATTCTGCTACGATATTGAAATGGTAAATGTTCATATCTAATCAATTTTTCTTCATCCATCATAAGATTCATTGATGCTTCAATAATATGTTCAAGCTCTCGGACGTTGCCATACCAATCGTATTCTTGAAAGGTTTGCATAACTTCCTTCGCTAAACCTTTTACTTTCATTTGGAAGCAGTCATTAAACTTTTCTATGAATCTTTGAACAAGTAGAGGAATATCCTCTTTTCTCTCTCTTAAAGGAGGGAGAAAAAGTGTGACTACGCCGAGACGATAATATAAATCTTCTCTTAGACGGTTGTTTTTAATTGCTTCAACAGGATTTTCATTCATATTGGCTATAATACGCACGTCGATCGGTATATCTTTCGTATCACCTAAACGTCTAATCGTCCTTTCTTGAATGGCACGAAGTAATTTGGCTTGGAGATTTAAATTTAATGAATTAATTTCATCAAGAAGGAGTGTACCTCCATTGGCTTGTTCAAATAAACCTGGTTGATCAATGGATCCTGTAAAAGCTCCTTTTTTTGTGCCGAATAGTAGACTTTCAATTAAGTTCTCGGGTAAAGCAGCACAGTTTTGTGAAATAAATGGTCCAGAAAAGCGATCACTTGCATGATGTATACTTTGTGCAAACAATTCCTTACCAGTTCCAGTCTCACCAATTATAAGAATATTAGAAGATGTTCGAGAAGCCCGTTTTGCATTTTCAATGACTTGTTTAATCGTTTCACTTTTCCCTATGATTTTATCAAACGTATATCTTAAGCTTCCGTTTATTTTTCTATTTTCCTTCATTAAACGTTCTAGTTTTGTCACATCTTGTGCAATTTCTATGGCACCTTGGACTTCTCCATCTATAATAATAGGAAACGTATTGTTAATTGTCGTAATTTCCCGCCCTCTATTATTATAGTAAGTTTGTTTTACATTTCTTGTTTCTTTTCCTTCCTTTAGGGCTTTTACGAGAGTACTATCTTGTCCTTCTTTAAACATAAACACATCTTGTAAGTGTTTATGCATCACATCTTCTTCATCCATTGCCTCTAATTCCATCATTTTTTTATTGTAAATTACAGTCTTACCAGTTCTATCAATTGCATGAACACCAACATCAATTTTATCGACGATCGCTTTATAAATCGTATTTACATAATTCAAGTATTCCTTCCTTTGATCCATTCTCTTCATATTGTGTCCATCCTTTACAACTTGCTCTCTATCTAATTTAAACAAATAGATTTATGAAATGCAAAAATTCTTTGCACTAGGTGCAAAAACATTAGGCAGTAGTGCCAAAAATTTTGGCATTTTACTATATAAACTTACGATGGGGATGAAGTTTTGTTTTTGGCACGCATCTTGCATCTATAAATATTGATTGAAAAAAAAGGAGGAAAACGAAATGAAACCATACGCACAAGAACCATTGACAGACTTTTCCCTAGAAAAAAATAAGATAGCATTTCAAGATGCTTTAAAAAAGGTAGAAAACGAATGTGGTAAAGATTATCCGATTGTCATCGGAGGAGAGAAGATTTTTACGGAAGAAAAAATTGTAAGCATAAATCCAGCAAACAAAAATGAAGTCATTGGACGAGTATCAAAAGCAGATAAAAAATTGGCTGAAGAGGCAATGCAGGCAGCATTACATACTTTTGAGACTTGGAAAAATTGGGAACCTCAACACCGAGCAAATATTTTGTTTAAAGCAAGTGCAATTTTAAGACGTCGTAAACATGAGTTTTCGGCATGGATGGTAAAAGAAGCTGGGAAACCATGGCACGAAGCTGATGCAGATACGGCAGAAGCAATTGACTTTCTAGAATACTATGGTCGTGAAATGATCCGGCTAAAAGAAGGTGTCCCAGTTATAAGCCGTCCAGGTGAAATCAATCAATATACTTATATCCCACTTGGTGTAGGCGTAATTATTTCACCCTTTAATTTTCCGTTAGCGATTATGGCGGGAACTGCAGTGGCTGCAATTGTTACGGGAAATACCATTCTATTAAAACCAGCCAATTCTACGCCAATTGTCGCTGCTAAATTTGTAGAGTTAATGGAGGAAGCAGGGCTTCCAAAAGGTGTTTTAAACTTTGTACCAGGAAGTGGTGCGGAAATCGGTGATTATCTTGTTGATCATCCTAAAACTCGTTTTATTTCCTTTACAGGTTCTCGAGAGGTCGGATGCCGTATTTATGAACGTGCAGCCAAGGTGAATCCCGGACAAAAATGGTTGAAACGTGTTATTGCCGAAATGGGAGGAAAAGATACGGTCGTTGTTGATCGAGATGCAGATATTGATTTAGCAGTAGAAAGCATTGTATATTCTGCGTTCGGATTTTCTGGTCAAAAATGTTCTGCAGGCTCTCGTGCCGTTGTTCATCAAGATATTTATCATGAAGTTCTTGAAAAAGCCATTGCTTTTACAAAAACTTTAACTGTTGGAAATCCAGCAGAAGGTCATTTTATGGGACCGGTAATTGATGAACATGCATTCAAGAAAATTACAAATTATATTGAGATTGGGAAACTAGAGGGCAAATTAATGCTCGGTGGAGAAGCCGATGATTCTGTAGGTTACTTTATTCAACCAACCATTTTTGCTGATCTTGATGAAAATGCACGAATGATGCAGGAGGAGATTTTTGGCCCGGTACTTGCTTTCTGTAAGGCACGGGATTTTGACCATATGATGGAAATTGCAAATAATACGGATTACGGTTTAACAGGAGCATTGATTTCCAATAACCGTGAGCATATTGAACGTGCACGCAAGGAGTTCCATGTTGGCAACCTATATTTTAATAGAAATTGTACAGGTGCTGTTGTTGGGCATCAACCTTTTGGTGGCTTTAATATGTCGGGTACAGATTCAAAAGCTGGTGGACCTGATTATTTGATTCTTCATATGCAAGCAAAATCAATATCTGAAAAACTATAAAAATATAAATCTGTAATGACAACAAAAGTGATCAATTCATATGTGAGGAGGATATGGATGGATACTACAGTATGGAAATCAAAGGAATTAATTGAGAAAACAGAAAAATATGGTGCGAAAAATTATTATCCATTACCAATCGTGATTTCAAAGGCAGAAGGCGTTTGGGTAGAAAATCCGGAAGGTACACGTTATATGGATATGCTTAGTTCTTATTCGGCTTTAAACCAAGGACATCGTCATCCAAAAATTATTCAAGCTTTAAAGCATCAAGCAGATAAAGTTACATTGACATCCCGCGCATTTCATAATGATAAATTAGGGCTTTGGTATGAAAGGATTTGCCAAATAACCAATAAAAATATGGTTTTACCTATGAATACCGGTGCTGAAGCAGTTGAAACGGCTTTGAAAGCAGCGCGACGCTGGGGCTATGAAGTAAAAGGGATTCCGGATAATCAGGCAGAAATTATTGCATGTGTCGGAAACTTCCATGGTCGAACAATGGGGGCTGTTTCTTTATCCTCGGAAGATGAGTATAAACGTGGATTTGGTCCATTATTACCAGGCATTAAATTAGTTCCATATGGCGATATAACAGCATTAAAAGCTGCGATTACTCCAAATACGGCAGCATTTATCGTTGAACCGATACAAGGGGAAGCAGGGATCATTATCCCGCCAAACGGCTATTTAAAGAAAGCTTCAGAATTATGTAAAGAAGAAAACGTTCTATTTATAGCCGATGAGATTCAAACAGGTTTAGCTCGGACTGGAAAAATGTTTGCTGTAGAATGGGAAGATGTCAACCCCGATATGTATATTCTAGGTAAAGCGCTCGGTGGCGGTGTTTTTCCTATATCATGTGTTGCAGCGAATGCTGATATTCTGGGTGTTTTTAATCCAGGTTCCCATGGATCTACATTCGGAGGAAATCCACTAGCATGTGCTGTTTCACTTGCAGCCATAGAAGTAATTCAAGAGGAAAAGTTAGCAAAACGGTCATTGGAATTAGGGAATTACTTTTTAGAGCAATTAAAAACAATCCGTCATCCTAAAATTAAAGAGGTACGAGGTAGAGGACTATTTATCGGGATTGAATTGACCGAAGAAGCGAGACCATATTGTGAGCGACTAAAAGAAGAAGGTCTTCTATGTAAAGAAACACATGAGTTTGTGATTCGTTTTGCGCCACCATTAATCATTACAAAGGAAGAAATTGACTGGGCTCTTGAACGGATTCGCAAAGTTTTACAGTAATATGAACTACTGGGACTGTCCAAAAGGTACAAAATAGTCGATTTTGCAGCATATATGGCGGCGACGTATCTTTCACAATTTTCCTGCGTATGCAAAAACAATGAAGCAATTCAGGGTCTAGTGGGGACGGTAAAAGGCTATAGATCTGATACAAACCTGTGTCCTCGTTATAGAGGTTGAGGCCATGCCACTGGGTCGCGTCTGCCAATGAAACGAAATCTTCTAAGTGCTTCCATTCAGGACAGTCCTCTTTTTTTGCAATGTTAATGCAAGCTATTTTTTTAACTAACAAACAGAGGTTTGAAAAATAAAGGAGGTGATGTTATAATGAAATGTGTAACCGGTTTCACATTGTATAAAAGGGGATAGTTTCATGTCGATAAGGGATGTGGCGAAAGAGGCTGGAGTTTCTCCAGCAACGGTTTCGCGAGTATTAAATAATAGTGGATATGTGCATGAAGATACACGAAAAGCAGTATTGCAAGCAGTAAAAAAATTGAACTATAAACCGAATGAAGTTGCTCGCTCCCTTTATAAAGGCAAATCGAAACTCATTGGTCTCGTACTGCCCGATATTACGAATCCGTTTTTTCCTGAATTGGCTCGCGGCGTAGAGGATTATCTTCAAAAGAAAGGATATCGTCTATTGCTCGGAAATGGGGACGGAAAGCAACAAAAAGAAATCGATTACTTAGATACGTTTGTTCAACATAATGTGGTAGGAATTATTGCCTCCGTTGATAATGTAGATTATGATTTCCTTTCTAATATGAATATTCCAATTGTCATGTTAGATCGAATTGTTAAAGATTTACCAGCTGTTTATTCGGATCAATTTCAAGGTGGAAGTTTAGCAGCCGAAAAGCTGTTGGAACGAGGATGTAAGGAAATCACCTTAGTTCGAGGGCCGATGAACATACATCCTGTTTATGAACGTTTTCAGGCTTCACTGGCTGTACTTCAAGAGGCTAATGTGAAAGTGAATAAGATTGATTCGAATTTATCCTTTAATGGTGCGAAATCCCGTGCCAAAGAGTTATTCGAAAAGTATCCGGATTCAGATGGTATTATCGCTTGTAACGACATTGTGGCTGTTGCTACTTTACATGAGGCGTTGCGAAGAGGGCGGAAAGTGCCGGAAGATGTTCAAATCATTGGTTTTGACGATATATCCATCAGTGAGCTTGTTTATCCAAGTTTGTCGACGATTCATCAACCGATTTATCAAATGGGATCAAAAGCAGCGGAACTTTTACTGAAAGAAATTCATAATGAAAAGCTGGATAGTAAACGCTATAAATTTTCTTGTTCATTTGTCGAAAGAGAAACAACAAAAAAGGTAGGCGATTAAATTGGTAAAGATTGCAGTTGTAGGAAGTATAAATATGGACTTAGTTGTCACTGCGGAACGAAGACCGAATGCAGGGGAAACCTTGTTTGGAAAAGACTTTCAAACGGTACCTGGTGGAAAGGGGGCTAATCAGGCCGTTGCTGCTGCAAGACTTGGTGCTGAAGTTGCGATGATTGGCTGTGTTGGTCAAGATGTGTTTGGAAAGGAAATGATCGATAACTTAAAACAAAATGGTGTTTCTATCGATCATGTGGAACCGGTTCCACATGAATCATCAGGAACGGCTCATATTACGATTGCGGAAGGAGACAACAGTATCATTTGTGTGGAAGGAGCAAACGGCAAGCTAACTCCTTCGTATGTAGAGAAAGCTGCTTCCACATTAAAAGCGGCAGATATGATTTTAATTCAGCAAGAAATACCAGAGGAAACAGTTGAATATGTGGCCATTTTTTGCAAGGAGTATGATAAGAAGCTCATTTTAAATCCTGCTCCAGCGCGTAAGGTTAGTGATGAAGTGATTGCGCATGCGACCTACATTACACCGAATGAACATGAGTTTGCAATCTTGTTTGGAGAAGAGAATCGCTCCAAGATGCTTGCCAAGTATCCAAATAAATTAATTATAACAGAGGGAAAAAATGGCGTTCGATATCATAATGGGGAAACTGAAGTAGTTGTTCCATCATACAAAGTTGATGAACCAGTAGATACAACAGGTGCCGGTGATACATTTAATGGTGCTTTTGCAGTCGCGATTGCAGAAGGAAAAGGGATTGAAGAAGCTTTACAATTTGCTAACCGGGCTGCATCTCTATCGGTTATGAAGCCAGGCGCACAAGGTGGTATGCCGACAAGGAAAGAAGTTGAGGAGATGTTGAAACAATGAAAAAGTCAGGAGTATTAAATAGCCAAATATCGAAAGTGTTAGCCGACTTAGGACATACGGATACAATCGTCATTGCGGATGCCGGTTTGCCGGTACCAAATCATGTGGCAAAAATTGATCTCGCCTTGAAACCAGGAACCCCTTCTTTTCAGGAAGTGGTACGTGTTGTTTCAGAAGATATGGTGGTGGAAAAGATCATCCTTGCATCAGAAATCAAAAAAGCTAATTCAAGTCAGAACGAATTTTTAACTCGTCATTTTCATCAAGAAATCGAATACGTCGAACATGAAGAGTTTAAAAAGATGACGGAAAAAGCCAAAGTAATTATACGAACTGGGGAAATAACCCCTTATTCGAATTGTATTTTACAAGCAGGTGTCATTTTTTAATTCTATATAAAGGGGTGATTGTGATGCGAATTGTCATGAACGATATTCATAAGGCATTTGGTGCCAATAAAGTATTACAGGGTGTTAACTTTACATTGGAGCCGGGTGAAGTCCATGCATTGATGGGAGAAAACGGCGCCGGGAAGTCGACATTAATGAATATTTTAACTGGCTTGCACAAGCGAGATCAGGGATCAATTACGATCGATGGCAAAGAAGTGCATTTTAAAGATTCGAAGGAAGCGGAAGCCGCTGGTATTGCCTTTATTCGTCAAGAATTAAATATTTGGCCGGAAATGACCGTCCTAGAAAATTTATTTATTGGAAAAGAATTAAGAAATTCCTTTGGTGTATTAAAAGAAAGGAAAATGAAAACGTTAGCAAAGCAGGTGTTTAACCGATTAGATATATCAATCCCATTAGACAAAAAAGCAGGGGAATGTTCGGTTGGGGAACAACAAATGATCGAGATTTCCAAGGCACTGATGCTGGATGCAGAAGTCATTATTATGGACGAGCCAACCTCAGCTTTGGCTGATAAAGAAATTGAAAAATTGTTTACGGTGATGAAGGAGCTAACGGCTTCCGGTGTTTCCCTTGTTTATATCTCTCATAGAATGGAGGAGATCTTTGAGATATGTGACCGAATTACCGTGATGCGTGATGGAGTCTCTGTTGCTACTTCGTATATTAAGGATACTTCCTTTGAAGAAATCGTAAAACAAATGGTTGGCCGTGAATTAGAAGATCGGTATCCTGCACGTGTTCCGAAGTATGGAAAGACCGTTTTTGAAGTGAAAGGTTTAAGTCGAAAAGGTGTTTTTGAGGATATTAGTTTTTCGGTAAAAGAAGGTGAAATCTTAGGTATCTCAGGGTTAATGGGGGCTGGACGTACAGAAATCATGCGGGCGATATTTGGTCTTGATCCGTATGATAGTGGCAATATTGTAATGAATGGTGAAAGCGTGACCATTAAAAGCCCTGCTGATGCAGCAGATAAAAGAATCGCCTTTGTTACCGAGGACCGGAAAGATGAAGGACTGATACTCGATTACTCCATCCGCGATAACATCATGCTTCCAAATTTAAAAAGCTTTTCCTCATATGGTGTGATCCAGACAAAAGATGAAAAAAGCTTTGTCCAAACAATGGTAAAACGTTTAAAAGTAAAAACAGAATCAGAGGAAAAAAGCGTTGGAGATTTATCCGGGGGAAATCAGCAGAAGGTTGTTCTAGCTAAATGGATTGGTAAACAACCTAAAGTTTTAATTATGGATGAACCAACAAGAGGAATTGATGTTGGTGCTAAACGGGAGATTTATCAATTAATGAACGAATTGACCGACCGCGGGATGGCAATTATTATGATTTCGTCCGATTTGCCTGAAATATTAGGGATGAGTGATCGCATTCTAGTGATACATGAAGGTAAAATTTCTGGTGAACTAATGCGGGATGAAGCAACGCAAGAAAAAATTATGACATTTGCGACGGGGGGAAATGAAAAGTGAAAACAAATACGTTGACAACGATATGGAGTAAATTTGCGTCCCTGCTGGCACTTATTTTATTAGTAGGAGTTGTTACTGTTCTTAATCCAGCTTTTTTAGAGCCGGCCAACTTAATGAATCTATTACGACAAATTTCGATTAATGGATTAATCGCCTTTGGTATGACTTTTGTTATACTAACGGGAGGAATTGATTTATCCGTTGGTTCGACCTTAGCTCTAACGAGTGCACTTGCTGCGGGGATGATGGTAGCTGGTGTAGATCCTATTCTAACAATCTTTATCGCTGTACTCATTGGGGCAATATTAGGGGCTGTTAATGGACTATTTATAGCGAAAGGAAAAATGGCTCCTTTTATCGTCACACTTGCTACAATGACAATTTATCGTGGGCTGACCCTTTTATATACAGAAGGAAAGCCGATAACTGGTTTTGGTGATTCCTATGCATTTCAATTATTTGGAAAAGGGTATTTTCTAGGAATTCCAGTTCCGGCAGTAACAATGATTATTGTGTTTGTCGTTCTTTGGTTCATGCTTCACAAAATGTCGTTTGGTCGTAAAACATATGCTATAGGTGGAAATGAAAAAGCGGCACTCATCTCAGGAATACGTGTTGACCGTGTTAAAGTCATGATTTACTCCATTAGTGGGATGATGGCAGCATTAGCGGGGATGATTTTAACATCACGTCTTGGTTCAGCACAACCAACGGCAGGACAAACTTATGAAATGGATGCTATTGCCGCTGTTGTTATTGGAGGTACAAGCCTTGCAGGTGGTAAAGGACGGATTGCTGGAACATTTATCGGGGTTCTCATTATTGGTATTTTAAATAATGGAATGAACTTATTAGGAATTTCTGCCTTTTATCAACAAGTTGTAAAAGGTGTTGTGATTTTAATTGCAGTATTACTAGATAGAAAGAGATCATAAAAGAGGTGAAGAAAATGAAAAGGATTTCAACTATTATTCTTGTCTTGTTTATGATATTTTTAACTGCTTGCTCCATGGAAAGTCCATTCGTGACAGAGAAATCGGAGAATGGGAAGATAAAAGTTGGACTAAGTGTTTCCACATTGAGTAATCCATTTTTTGTCTCCCTTCGTGATGTTATTGTGGAAGAAGCAGAAGCAAAAGGAATGGAAATCATTGTCGTCAACTCACAAGATGATCCGGCTACCGAGATTAGTAATATTGAAGATTTAATCCAACAAGGTGTTGATGTGTTAATTATTAATCCAACGGATTCATCTGCAGTTTCTTCTGCTGTGCAGTCGGCTAATTCAGCCAATATTCCAGTGATCACCATTGACCGTTCAGCTGAACAAGGTGAGGTGGAAACTTTAATTACGTCTGATAATGTAGCTGGTGGAGAAATGGCCGCTGAATTTATTTATGATCAACTTGGAGAAGGTGCTAAAGTTGCTGAATTGGAAGGGGTTTCAGGGGCTTCCGCAACACGTGAACGAGGTGAAGGTTTCCATCGGATTGCAGATGAAAAACTAGATGTGGTAGCCAGTCAACCCGCTGATTTCGATCGAATTAAAGGTCTTACGGTAATGGAAAATACGTTACAGGGGCATAGTGATATAGAAGCTGTCTTTGCTCATAATGATGAAATGGCACTAGGTGCAGTTGAAGCTATCCAAGCGGCTGGAAAAGACATTATTGTAGTCGGTTTTGATGGTATTGAAGATGCTATAGATGCTGTCGAAGCAGGCGATCTCACCGCAACCATTGCTCAGCGACCTGATTTAATGGGGAAAGAAGCAATCAAAGCAGCTGAAAAGATCCTGAACGGTGAGGAACTCGAAGATATAATTAAAGTACCATTGGACTTAGTAACGAAAAAATAGGGCAAAATCTTTTGGAAAGACAAACGCATGAGTCCATCTAGGAATTTATTAATCCTTACGTAAATAGTAAGATCAATTCTAGTTTTCTTTCTTAATCATCGGATGATCAACCTTTCAGGTGAACTCGGTTTTCAACCGATCCCTGAAAGGTTTTTTGTATAAAAGGTTTTCTGGGAAAAACAATGCTTGAGGTTTGTAAAACAAATTTGATGTAGTAACAAATTTGAGATTTCAAAAAGCAATAAAAATGAAGAAGTGTATGTGATGCACAATCCATTTAGCTTAAATTAGCCCGTAATCTGTCTTTAAATTTACGGAATAATCAATTTCTTATTTTTTAAGATTTTACGTACACACTCAATTTCGATGGCTTATCACTTACCGATATTGATTTTCATACCAATTATACTAATATTTTCTTTGAACTAAAAAGTTGGTGGAAGATGCCCGAAACATATCTGTTCACCTTGAATCATATAAATAGTCCACCCAAATAGATGGGGGAGAATACATTATTATACAAAGTATGGAAAATAGAAAAACCCCAGAAAGGTTGATAAATCAACATTTCTAGGGTTTTTTAATTGCTCTTTAGAAGCAATGCTATTAACGTGAGTAGTACTCAACGATTAGAGATTCGTTAATTTCAGCTGGAAGTTCAGAACGTTCTGGGTAACGAGTATAAGTACCTTCTAATTTTTCAGCGTCGAAAGTTAAGAAATCTGGAACGAAGTTATTAACTTCAATTGCTTCTTTAATGATTGCAAGGTTTTTAGATTTTTCACGAACACTGATAACTTGACCAGGTTTTACTGAGTAAGATGGGATATCAACACGACGTCCATCAACTAAAATATGCCCATGGTTTACTAATTGACGTGCTTGACGACGAGTACGTGCTAAACCTAAACGGTAAACAAGGTTGTCAAGGCGAGATTCAAGTAGAATCATGAAGTTTTCACCGTGAACACCTTTCATTTTACCAGCTTTCACGAACGTATTGTGGAATTGACGTTCGTTTAAACCGTACATGAAACGAAGTTTTTGTTTTTCTTGTAATTGTAAACCATATTCCGTTAATTTTTTACGTTGGTTTGGACCATGTTGACCTGGTGCATAAGGACGTTTTTCTAATTCTTTACCAGTACCGCTTAGTGAAATACCAAGACGACGAGAAACTTTCCAGCTTGGACCTGTATAACGAGCCATTTATTAATTCTCTCCTTTAAATTGTTTTTATTTGGTAAAATAAAAACAGTTGTCTACATCATTTACCGCCATTTTGTTCTCGTGTACCATCGCCCCAGCAGCAGAGGGTTACGCGATACAGCTCATTTATAAATTGAGATGCAAAAGTTTGCATCCAGCCGCTCTAAATTTATAAATGACCAACAAAATGAACGAATAAACATGTAAACATAGGCTGCAATATTTTACACAAAGAATATTATATGAAATTGTTTAAACGAAGTCAAGGGGATCTTCTTGAATAAGAAAGGGAAGTGACTTCGATTCAAACTGTAAACATCAAGTCAGATAAGCTAATTAATTATGGTATAATAATTATAAAATAAGAAGCTTTGAGTGATTAATTTGAAGGAATCAGCAAAAGATAAACTTATACGTATTTGTATTATTATTGGATGTGTAAGTATTGTCTCCGTATCTTTTTTATTTCAAGATAAAAAACTGGACAATAAAAATTTCCCGTTGTTAGCAACTGTCATCCATTTATCCAATCATGTTAATGACCCACCAATCTTAGCTGTATACCGCTATCATAATCCTAAACATTATTTGATCCTATATAAAATTAATAGAAAAAACAATCATCGTTTTGAAGCAATAAAAACCATCGAATTGGATGAAAAACCAAAACAATTACAAAGTGATAAAACATCAAACGGAGTGTGGTTATTATTTGTAGATGGATGGACGTATTATAATGAAAACTTACAAGAAGAAGAACGAGAAAATAGTTTAAGAGTGGATGATATTACTTCCATTCCATTTAAATATGATCCAAATAAGAAGAAAGTACAACTTGAATCTAATGAACAAGTGATCGAATTTTCCGCTTTGGAAAGTGATATGCTCGTTGATGTTTACTCCTTGTCAAAAGACAAAAAACTATTGCTAGCACTCTTTGAACGTGATATAAAGATAATAGTTATTAAATAGGTCAAAAGTACGCCTTTTGAATGAGTCGTACTTCTACATTAAATAGGTGATGCCTAAATGAATAACCTTGAAGAAGAAAAGCTAATGCAACTGAAGGGTGAAATGTTTGAAAATTTACAAATTAACCAAGAAAATTATTCAGATAATGGATATGTCCAAACTTTAGTAGATGTTATACGCAAAGTACTCGAAATCGAACATATTCATTTTCTTATATCGAAAGAACTTTATAAAGATATTCAATACATAGTAAAAGTTAAACATCGTTACATATCTATTATCGATCCATATAATCCAATGGATCAACAATACTGTGAATCCCTTATCCAATCGAATGAATATAATAAAAAAATTATTTTAAACACAGCAAAAGAAGAATTGATAGGTTACATCTTCCTTAAAATTGAAATAGATTCCTTTTCCAGTCAATTTTGGGACGATTTTACGCATATCATTCATCATTATTTTAAACAAGTATTTCAAATATTAGTTATCAATAATGAAAAACGACGATATCGTTTGCTTCAAAGCGTTACAAATCAATTACATTCTTCGATCGATATCGATGCTGTTTTACGAAAAGTTCTTGAATCTTTAAAAGAAATTTATCCGAATTTCTATTTTACATTACAGTTATCAACTGACGATTTTAAAAAAAGTGATTTATCAATTGAAACGCTCGATTATACAATGGAAAATTCGCCAGCAATGGAATGTTTCTTAACTGGAAATTACCGGATTGAAGATGATATAAACCGAAAAGAAAGTTTTATGTATTTTCCTTTAAAAGGAAAACAAGGAATTTACGGTGTTCTCCATATTCATGCCAATCAGTCCATTATCATTTCTGAGCAAGATATCGAGTTTATACACATTTTGGCACAAACAGCAGGAAATGCAATGGAGAACGCCCGTCTTTATCAACACTCTAAACAACTTATTAAAGATCTAAAATTAATTACAAATGTCTCGAAAAAATTAAATTCAATTTTAAAGTTAACGGACCTTGTAAAATATATTGTTGCAGAATTAAAGAATTCATTTAATGCTCATGAAGCTGGAATTGTGATGTTTAAAGAAGAATATTGTGAAGTACTGAGTGGGAGTACCACATATTTTTATAATGAAGATTGTAAAAGTTTATTACATGAGGTTAAGCAAGTTTTATTGACGAAAAAAGAAGGACTATTTTTAGGTGATGTCAACCAATCCCAATATCGTTTTACAAGCATTCCATATGCATCTATAATGGTTGAATCTATTGAACAGGATGACAATATTATCGGGTCCATCATCGTTTTACATCAACAACCCTATTATTTTTCCTTTGAAACGTTTAAATTGTTCCGTTCCTTGACACAACATTCATCTCTTGCTTTTTCAAATGCAATTTTACGAGAAGAACTAGAACAATTAGTGATAACGGATTATTTAACAAAGTTATATACGAGAAATTACCTAGATGATGAAATGAAGCAATCAATGGAAAGAGATACACAAGGGGTTTTCTTGTTAATCGATATTGACAATTTTAAAAAGGTGAATGATACTTACGGCCATCAAAATGGCGATAAAGTTCTTGTACAAATAGCCGATATTATAAAAGAAAAGTTGATTACGGGTGGAATAGCTGCTCGATGGGGTGGCGAAGAAATTGCGGTCTATTTACCAAATTATACATTTGAAGAAGGAATGCATCTGGCTCATGAATTCGTTCAATTGATTCCTAAGAAAAGTAAACCTAGTGTCACGATTTCATGTGGTGTGTCGTATTGGAGTATCCATCAGCCTGAGTCACCATTAACGTTATTTAAAAAAGCGGATGAAGCGTTATATGAGGCAAAAAACACGGGGAAAAACCGTATGATTGCCAATATTTGAAGTAGGAGGCTACCGTAAAAGAAAGTGTGCGATTCAAACATGAATTCGTTCATTTTCTTCTTTTTATGGCAGCCTCTTTGAATGTTTCTATATATATTGTATAAGCACACTGACAAATTCTTCTAATTTTTCTTTGTCGGTATCATCAAAGCGGTTTTTTTCCGGACTATCAATGTCAAGGACACCTAGCACTTCGCCATTTTTGATTAATGGCACAACGATTTCTGATTGGCTTGCTGGATCACAAGCGATATGTCCTGGAAATTGATGAACATCTGGGACGACGAGAGTTCTTTTCTCTTTTGCGGCTGTTCCGCATACACCTTTGCCAAATTCAATTCTTACACAGGCAGGTAAACCTTGGAAAGGTCCTAATACAAGTGTATTATCTCGATTTAAGTAAAAACCTACCCAATTAATCCGATCTAAAAATTGATTTAAAAGGGCTGATGCATTACTTAAGTTTGCAATTTGATCATTTTCATCTTCAATTAGTGCTTTCAATTGTTTAATTACTAAATTATAACCATCTTCTTTAGAACCAGTATATTTCTCTGCGACAAACATGGTATTCCCTCCAATTTATGAATAGTTGTCATTCGAAACAGTTTGACAATAATATATGCTATTTTATCAACCTGTTATTTAGTTGTCGAATAATTTATTTTGAGATGATCTAAGTAAAATGCTTCAATGTTATAGAGCAGGATTTGCTACGTTTAATGAAGAATATGTTATACAATATGAACCTTTACGTTTTCAAGATTGAATATAATCCGGGAGGGAATCGCTTTGGTCAATCAATCGGCGACAAAGGAGAAAATCTTTCAAGCAGCTTTATCTCTATTTAATTCAAAAGGTTATTCCGGTACTTCAATGAGAGAAATTGCAAAAGCAGCTGGAGTGAATGTTTCCACTATCTTTTATTATTATAGTGATAAAGGCGGACTGCTTGAGTATTGTTTTGTGACGTATTTCGAAGAATATATTAATATTTTAGAAAAAGGGATGAAACAACTTGAAAGTGCCGATCCTTCCACAATTTTAAAAAAGATTATTCATCATTTGTTAGACTACCAATATCAAAATTATCAATTGTCACGTTTCGTATGTCGTGAAGTTTCAATTGATTCGCAAATTGTCAGAGAAACCATGACCACTTATTTCCGGAAAGAAAGGTACTTATTACAGACGATCATTGAAAAAGGAATAGAGGCAGGGGTTTTTCGGAAGCTTTCTGCAGGTATTGTAGTTATTCAATTAAAAGGGATGCTAAACCAACCTTTTTTAAACTCTATATATACCTCGGAAGTTTGGAACATATATTTTCAAGATCGTTACTATATTGATCAATATAAGAAACAACTTGAATATTGGGTGGATGTTTTTTTGAGTAAGAAAACAAGTCCTGTGGAAAAAGCAATTGGCTAAATTTTATAATGACTGTTAAGTTTATGTGAATCAAATTTTGTAGATATAAAAGGTTTTTTGTCGAAAACGTTGTATATTTATATAAAATTGAAGAAAAAATGAAGATTTTCATCAAAAAATGTCATTCTCGTGGTATCATATAAGCATTAATAAGATTTTACAATATTATTTTATATAGATTGTTTTTGTTTGACAGGGGGCATAACATGATTTTCATAATTGGACTCATTTTACTTCTTATAACGTTATATATTATCGGTTTTTTTACGAAAAAGAAATATTATTCATATATTGATAAATTAGAGGCATGGAAAATTGAAACGATGAACCGTCCAGTCATGGATGAAGTAGGAAAAATTAAACAATTACATATGGAAGGTGAAGCAGAAGAATATTTCGAAAAGTGGCGAAGTACTTGGGATACGGTTGTAACCGTAGAACTACCAAACACAGAAGAATTACTATATGAAGCGGAAGAATTTGTAGATAAATATCGTTTTAAAAGAGCAAAGTTAACGTTTGAACAAATTGAATCAATGTTAGAAGAAGCAAATCAAAAAGTTGATAAAATGCTCGAAGAATTAAAAAAAATTATAGAAAGTGAAGAAAAGAATAGGGAAGAAATTTCTGAAATAAAAGAACAGCATAAAAATCTTAAAAAAGAAATCCTTGCCCGCCGTCATGCATTTGGAAATGCTAGTCAACTGTTGGAAGAGTCCATTGACAAGCTGAGAGTGGATATTGAACAATTTGAAACGGAAACAAAGGGTGGAAATTATTTAACGGCAAGGGAAATTGTAATCAAAGTAGAAGAAGAACTGAACACCCTTAAAGAAAAAATGGAAAACATACCAATTTTATTAAATGAATGTTTACATGTTATTCCAGCTCAATGTAAAGAGTTAAAAAATGGCGTTCAAGATATGAAAAGTGAAGGATATCATCTTGATCACTTGAAAATTGAAGAGGGTGTTGAAAGCCTTGAAGAACAGATCAAAGAGTATGTTGAACTTCTTGAAAAAACAGAAATCAACAATGTTAGTGAAGGCATTGAAGAAATTAAATTACAATTAGACACCTATTATGATTTATTAGAAAACGAAGTATCAGCAAAACATTTTGTGCTAGGCAAACGTAATCAAGTAAAAGTGTCTTTAGATAAGGTAGAAACTGTCAATGCAGAATTAGTAAATGAAGTGGAAGAAGTAAAATTAAGTTATCAGTTAAACAATGAAGATGAAGAAATGATCTATCAAATGACGGAAAAAATTGAACTGATGAAAAAGGCTGCTGTTTTCTTAATAGAAGAAGAAAAGATAAATGAGTCCGCTTATTCTATTGTAAAAGAGAAAATGGAAACTATTTTACAAGATATAGCTGAGGTCGAAAAAAATCAAAAAGAAATGAAGGAAAAGTTGGAAACACTTCGAAAAGATGAATACGAAGCGAGAGAAAAAATCGCGCAATTAAAACGAAAAATTAATGACACATCCAATCTTGTGAAAAGAAGTAATGTTCCTGGAATACCAGAAGATATTGAGACTTATTTTCAAGATGCGCATTCAGCTATTCAAGATTGTTTTACATATTTGAATGAAACACCATTAAGAATGGAAATGGTACAAGATTCCTTGAGCACTGCAGAAGAAAAAGTGCTTACCCTATATAATCAAGTTGTTGAAATGGTTGAAAATGTGTATTTTATTGAAAAGATTATCCAATATGGGAACCGCTATAGAAGTGGTAACGCGAATATACAGTTACGATTAACCATTGCAGAAGATGCTTTCCGAAATTACGATTATCATAAAGCTTTAGAGGAAGCAGCAGCAGCTGTAGAAGAAGCAGAGCCAGGCGCCATTAAACGAATTGAGGAATTGCTTAATGAAGAATTGAAAGAAAAAGAACAAAAGGATTTTGAATAATTCTTAACCATATGTTGTTGGTCATCCATACAAGTTTTGGGTGACCTTTTTATATGAAAAATTTAGATGCGGTTCTAGGGCGGTAAATTGATGATCTTCATTTGCTTAGAATTTTTATATTTTGTATAATATTTTTTTGAAATATTCATTGATATTGTATTAAATATAAACCTATTTGCAAAAGCTATCATTTACATGGATTATCCATTTCAATCATATTTTTGCTTTTAAAGGGAGTCAGGTGGAAAATGATTTATTTTGATAATAGTGCGACAACAAAGCCATATCCAGCGGTTTTAGATACATTTGTTAAGGTGGCAGGTCAATTTTTCGGAAATCCATCTTCTGTTCACCACCTTGGTTTACAATCGGAAAAGCTGCTTAGTCAAGCCCGCGAACAAATTGCATCCCTTTTAAGAGTTGACCCTGAAGAAGTGATTTTTACATCAGGTGGAACTGAAGGAAATAACTTTGTTTTAAAAGGGGTCGCACATTTATATAAAAATAGAGGAAACCATATTATTACCACAAGTATTGAACATCCTTCGGTACAAAATGTATGTAAGCAATTAGAAGCGGAAGGCTTTCATATTACGTATTTACCAGTGGATGAAAATGGGCAAATTCGTCTATCCGAGTTAAAACGTGCATTAACGGATGAAACCATCCTAGTATCGATCATGCATGTCAATAACGAAGTAGGGGCTATTCAACCTATAAAAGAAATTGGACAACTTCTTTCGACATATCCGAAGGTATTCTTTCATGTTGATCATGTTCAAGGGGTAGGAAAAGTTCCACTCGATTTCCATGAAAGTAATGTGGATTTTGCCACCATTTCTAGTCATAAATTTCATGGTTTAAAGGGAACGGGTGCCATTTATAAACGTAAAGGTATTAAATTAAAACCACTATTAGCAGGTGGTGGCCAAGAAAAAGACTTTCGCTCTGGTACAGAAAATGTGGCAGGGATCGTTGCGATGGCAAAAGCACTACGTTTAACAATGTCGGATTTTGAACGGAAACAAAACACATTATTCGAAATTCGTGATTATTTAATGAACGAACTTTCGAAAATAAACGGGGTTTTAATAAACACCCCTAACATTGCGGCACCGCATATCGTTAATTTTTCTGTTGAAGGATATAAAGCAGAGGTCCTTGTTCATGAAATAGAAAAAGAGCAACTTTATGTTTCAACTACCAGTGCTTGCTCGTCTAAAACCGATGAACCAAGTCAAACCATTTTGGCGATGGGGTTAGGTGAAAGTCGTGCTTCATCATCCATTCGGTTAAGTTTATCCTATGCAAATACAATGGATGAGGCAAAAGAAGCCGTTCAGATTATTAAACAAGCAATTGAAAATTTAAAACCGGTAATGAGGAGATAGTCATGATTTATGATGAAATATTAGTTCGTTATGGTGAAATTTCTACAAAAGGAAAAAATCGTAAGCTGTTTATTGATAAATTAAAGTCTAATGTACATTATGTGTTAAAGGATTTTCCAAACGTAAAAATCAGAGCACAACGGGATCGTATGTACATTAAATTGCATGGAGAAGATATGGATGAAATATCGAAACGATTGAAAAAAGTATTTGGTATCCAATCCTTTAGCCCTGTCATGCGTGTAAATAAGGATATCGAAACCATCAAAGAAAAAAGTGCCCAATTAATGAAAAAATTAGACGCATCTGGTAAAACTTTTAAAGTACAAGCCAAAAGAGTCGATAAAGAATATCCATATCGTACGAATGATTTAAATCAAATATTAGGCGGACATCTATTAAAAACGATAGAAGATTTAAAAGTCGATGTTCACAATCCGGACTTTGAACTAAAAGTGGAAGTTAGAAAGGATGCCGCTTATTTAACGTGTGAAGTAATTAAAGGAGCTGGAGGGCTTCCTGTTGGCTCTGGTGGCAAAGCGATGCTTATGTTATCCGGTGGGATTGATAGTCCTGTAGCTGGATTTTTAGCGATGAGACGAGGATTACAAATTGAGGGTGTTCATTTTTACAGCCCACCGTTTACAAGTGAACGTTCTAAACAAAAAGTAATTGATTTAAGTGAAAAAATGGCTCAAGTGAGCGGAAAATTTACGTTACACATCGTTCATTTTACGGAATTGCAACAAGCGATTATTCAACATGTACCAGAAAATTATACAATGACAATCATGCGAAGAATGATGATGCGCATTACAGATGAAATTCGAAAACGTCGTAATGGATTAGCCATTGTTAATGGTGAAAATATCGGTCAAGTAGCGAGTCAAACATTAGAAAGTATGTATGCAATCAATGAAGTAACGAATACCCCAGTCTTGCGCCCTTTACTTACCTATGATAAAAATGATATTATTGATCTAGCTCGAGATTTTGATACATTAGAAATCTCAAATCGTCCGTATGAGGACTGTTGTACCATTTTTGTGCCAGCCCAACCAAAAACTAAACCACGCCGAGATAAAGTTCATCTTTATGAGACAAATTTTGATTGGGAACCACTAATTCAACAAGCAGTCGATCAAATTGAAACAGTTGAAATTACAAGTAAAACTGGTAAAAAAGAGGAAAATGAGTTTGCAGATTTATTTTAAATAAGGAACTAAATCAAAGGCTATACCTTTAAAAGGTATAGCCTTTTTTTTACTAATATTTACCAGGTAATAAAATGAATGTAACGTAAAGATTTGCACAATCTAATAGCACAAGGAGGTGATTACCACATGGCAAACAACAACAGTAGCAACCAGCTTCTTGTACCAGGAGCGCAACAAGCACTTGAGCAAATGAAATACGAGATTGCTCAAGAATTCGGTGTAAATCTAGGCGCAGATACAACTTCACGTGCGAACGGTTCTGTTGGAGGAGAAATTACAAAAAGATTAGTACAAATGGCGCAACAACAAATCGGTGGACGTTCATAAAATTAGAAATTCAATATATATGGATTAAGGGACGGAGGTATAACCTTCGTCCTTTTTCGTTTTTTATATGCGTTATTTATCATGAAGTAATATCCTTGTTGTCCATTTGCAAACGGTTAAGCTACCTTTTTATACTACATTGGGTATTATTTCAATTTGATGAAGGATTATTCATTTGCTTAAAGGATTATGGTTCAATTTTTTTGAGAAAAGAAAATTGTCAATCGCTTTATACAGCCACTATGCCTCATGTATAATAAAAGCACCGATTTTAATGGATAGAGGTGATTGGAAATGGCTGTCATTTGGACAAATGGGAATATTTATACAATGGCTAGCGAGGGTGAAAAGGTTGAAGCTGTGTTAACAGAAGGTGGAAAAATTGTTGCGATTGGAAGCTTGGCAGAGTTAAGAGCGCAATTTAGCCAAAATATTAATAAAGAAGTTGATTTATTTGGGGCAACAATGCTTCCAGGTTTTGTTGACAGTCATATGCATTTAATCGGTTTTGGAGAATCTCAACTACGGCTGAATTTATCTCATATGAATAGTAAGGAAGAAGTTCTTACTGCCATAAAAAAACGAGCGAAGGAATTGGAAGAAGGTGATTGGCTAATTGGTGAAGGATGGAATGAAAATGCCTGGAATCGGGGATCTATGATTACAAAGGATGAATTAGATGCGATTGTACCTAACAACCCTGTTTTATTAAAGCGAGTTTGCCGGCATGTTACATTAGTAAATTCAAAGGCTTTGCAAGTTGCTGGAATTCATGAACAAACTCCACATCCGCAAGGTGGTGTCATTGAACGAGCGGAAGATGGACGGTTAAATGGTATTTTAAAGGACAGTGCCCAAGATTTAATGACACCTTGTCTACCAACCTACACAATTGAAAGGCTGAAACGATGCTTAAAAAAGGGAATTGAAAGCTGTTATAAACTAGGATTAACAGGGGCACATACGGAAGATCTTAATTATTATGGAAGTTTTCATCATACATATGAAGCTTTTAAGCAGGTAATAGAAGATGAGCAATTCCGATTTCGTACTCACTTACTTATCCATCACGAGGTAATTGATGAATGGAATGAAGCAGGCTATCGTTATTTATCTGGCAGTGAATTTGTTGAATTTGGTCCGATGAAAATTTTTGTTGATGGTTCATTAGGTGGCCGCACTGCATTACTTAGTTTTCCTTATGGAGATGATCCGTCAACACAAGGAGTCAATGTCCATACTTATGATGAATTACTAGCGTTGGTAAAAAAGGCGAGAACGCTGGGAATCCCCATTGCCACCCATACGATAGGCGATTTAGCCTTTGAATGGGTTCTTGATGCTATTGAAAAATATCCATTGCAAATGATGGGACATGATCGTTTCATCCATACCCCATTACTTCGGAAAGAACTAGTTGATAGGGCCAAACGTTTACCTGTTGTTTTTGATATTCAACCAAGATTTTTGGCTTCGGATTTTCCGTGGGTCCTTGATCGGATTGGTGATGGTCCTATTGATTATGTATATGCATGGAAGTCATTACTCAACGAAGGAATCCGTTGTGCAGGAGGCTCGGATGCCCCGATAGAACCGGCAGATCCTCTTTTTGGTCTTCATGCAGCAGTAACCCGGACAATCCCCGATGATCCTGATAAAATTGTATACGGAGAAGCGGAAAAGTTATCAATGTTTGAGGCTGTATCGCTATTTACATCTGGCAGTGCCTATGCGGGATTGCAAGGCGATCGACGTGGTATGATCCGTGAAGGATATGATGCGGACTTTACTATATTAGATAAAGATATTTTTCATATTGATCCTGATCAATTACTTGATACAAAAGTACTTATGACCGTAGTTAATGGGGAAATGGTGTATACAAGCAAATGACCTGTTTTTCCTCAATCTTTTGAAGTTTATCCGTTCTTGAAGTTTAAGATTGTACAATTGAATACAAAATGTTTAGTAAAGATGACCTCATCTTTGACAGGGTGGAGGTCGCTGGTTCGAGCCCAGTCGGAATCATCCACTTAGGAAGCTTGAAGTCCTTGTGCATCAAGGGTTTCAAGCTTTTTCGTTTTATTAGCAATTGTGTTAAAATCTCTGTGATTTAAAAACTTGCACAAAACTTGCACCTTTAGCCAACTAAAGGATTTTAACTCTGTTTTAGCAGGGCATTTTCAAATTTCTCGGCCGCTTGCTCTTGTAAATCATCGCTGACATGTGAGTATAAATCTAAAGTTATACCTTATACCGACGCGGGAATGTCCCAATCGCTCGTTAACCACTTTTGGATTTTCGCCTTGCTGCATTAAGATGGTTGCATATGTATTTTGCAAATCATGGAAGCTTATACTGGTACATTTGCTTCTTTGATCAAGCGATAAAATTTTCGTAACACGTTTCGTGGATTAAGAGGTTTTCCGTCATCAGTGCAGACAATTAAATTGTTATCTTGGTATTGAACACCCGAATTCTCCTTCTGAAATTCTTGTTTTTGTTTATGTTTTTTTAATACATCTACAACATGAGGAATTAGCGATCCTAAAAAAGGCGCTAGGCATCTTCACAAGAAACCAGAAGTAATTTACGCGTTCATTTTTCAACACCGAAACGAATTTCTTTTTGTGAAGATGTGTCAAGTGCTCGGTGTTTCCAAAAGTGGGTATTACGATTGGCTCAAGCGCGCGAAAAGTAAACAGAAAGAACGAAAAGAACAACTAACTCAATAGATTCGAAATGAGCATCTAAAGTCCCGTAAGATTTACGGAAGCCCAAAAATTACGCAAGAACTACACAAACAAGGGATTCGTGTGTCTTAAAAGACGGTCGCTCGCATCATGAGCGAAGAAGGATTGAGATCCATTACCGTCCGTAAATTCAAAGCCACTACGAACAGCAATCATCCTTACAACGTATATGACAATCTATTGAAACAAAACTTCCAAGCAACGGCTTCGAATGAAGTATGGATGGCGGAT
Organism: Pallidibacillus thermolactis; assembly: GCF_025660415.1. Taxonomy (NCBI): domain Bacteria; kingdom Bacillati; phylum Bacillota; class Bacilli; order Caryophanales; family Bacillaceae; genus Pallidibacillus; species Pallidibacillus thermolactis. The sequence continues at coordinate 842 of NZ_JAOUSE010000045.1, read as the reverse complement.
ATTACGTACATTCCTACCGACGAAGGTTGGTTGTATTTAGCGGGCATCATGGATTTATATACTCGCAAGATTGTAGGATGGCATATCGATACACGAATGACGAAAGAGTTAGTCATCAAAGCGTTACAACGAGCGTTAAACAACGAGAAACCAACAGGGAGAGTCCTTCATCACTCGGATCGTGGGAGCCATATGCTTCGAATGACTATCAACAGCTCTTACAGGAACATCATTTTCAAGTGAGCATGTCGAGACGTGGTAACTGTTACGACAATGCTTGTATCGAGTGATTTCATAGCCTCATCAAGAAAGAGTGTATTTATCTGAATCGATTCCGCACGCGAAAAGAAGCGAAACAAGCCATTTTTGAGTACATCGAATGTTTCTACAACCGTAAAAGAAGTCATTCCTCCCTTGGCTATGTATCGCCATGTGAATTGGAGGCTGCTTACTACGCTAATCAGAGAAAAGCAGCTGCCTAAGTTCAGCTATTTCTCTCTGTTTAATGTGTCCCTTTTCTTGACATAACACCATTATTCTTGTTTTAATGCATACCTTTCACCTTGAAATACGTATGCATGGAAAAATTGAAATTGTACATTCTTATACAATCATCATTGTACATTCTTAAACTAGCAGCATTTATACTATTCGTTATAATTCCAGATCTATAGTTACACAAACATAATCTTTCTATGGATTAATTTTTTTTCAAATTTTTAGATGTAGTATAGATTTATGGACACAACTTGGTTAAGTCATTAATATTAAACTAACGAAAGGTTGTGTCCGAATCATGAGTCAAAAACGGTATAATCAAGAATTTAAACAAACAGTAGTTG
>NZ_JAOUSE010000044.1:0-25373 GCF_025660415.1 Pallidibacillus thermolactis | reverse complement strand
CACAATCTCCTAAAATTTGTAGGTAATATCAAGCTGTTTTCAGGAAAATGTAAAAAGAGCGAATTGAGAAATACAAGGATTTCTCAATTTCGCTCTTTTTTTGGGGACTTATTGGACAGCCCCTTTTTTTATAATGGGGTAAACAGCGAGGATACCCTCTTTGAAAAATATTGAAGAAATCTAATCAAAAAAAAGAGATAGATGTAAATTTCTTCATTACTCTATCCCTCTAAACACTACAATTTGGTCATTACGCTTACGTTCTTTCTTTTCGAAAATTTATCCTCGAACGGTATTGAATTGGCGGTCGATTTACATAGCGAATCGGAAAACTAAAAATATGAACAAGACGTGTGAAAGGGATGGAAGCAAATAAAGCAAAGGCTGAAAGTACATGAACTTTAAAGATAAATGGAACATCGACCATTAAATCATACTTAGGTTGAAGAAAAAATAAACTGCGAAACCATGGTCCAATGGTTGTCCGATATTCATAAGCTACAACGGTTAAATTATAAACGATCGTCATATATGTTCCCGTAACAGCGACAAATAGAACCGCTAACAATGAAAAATAGTCAGCAAAGGTAGCTTTTATACGAACGGGATCAATCGTCATTTTCCGAATAAGTAAAATGACGAGACCGACAACAACCATCATCCCTGCCAAACCTCCACCAAAGATGGCACCGTAATGATACAGATGGTCACTAATTCCTAACGCTTCATACACACCAATTGGAATGAGGATTCCCATTATATGGCCAATAAAGGCAAAAATAATCCCATAATGAAATAAAGGAGAGCCAATTCGCAACCATTTTTTTTCTAAAAAGTTTGTTGAAGGGGCTGCCCAAGTCAACTGTCGAAAAGCATAACGATAAAGTAGTCCAACGACCATAATGGTTAATGTAACATAAGGAAATACAACCCACCAAAAAATATCTGCCATACACATCGCTCCTTCATTTGAGAATCCGTGCTGCCCAAAATTTACTTATACATAATCGGATATGGTAACTCTTCTAAGTCTGCTTCTTCTCTTCCTAGTTCCAACTGTTTAACCTCTTCTGCAGTAGGAGTTGTAAAAACATACTTCATCAACATTTTAAAAATCCCAGCATACGGATTGTTTTTATTTAAGTTTTCCAAAATATAGGTTAGGACTACCGACAGTCTTCTTTTTAATCGTTCCAATTCTACATGTTTTGGAGCAACAGTTAAAAACTCTAATAACATCGGGATATAATCGACTAACTCATCAGTATTTCTTTCAAATCCTGCTTGATTAATCATTTTTTGCAGCTTTACTAAGGCTGCCCCTCGGCGATTACTATCACCGAGTTCATGGGCAGTTAAATATAGGTTAATTTTTGATTTTAAATCAAATGTCTCCACATATAGTTCTTGAATCTCTCGAATGGTAAATCGGAATAAGGGTAAGAATGCTTCTTTTATTTCGTTATCCCCTTCAAAAACATTTTCAATGATCTCTTGAAAGTCTGGTTTCATGTTTAAAAGTTCAACAGTCGGATAATCTAAACAGCGCGAAGCCATAACCAAAATGGCTTTTTGTTTTTTATTCATAGTTTTCTCTCACCTTCATCATGCCAAATCGAGGATTCATTCCTTCTTGAGGTGCTAATTCCTCTAGGCTACAAGCCCCCTGTTGATAGTCGAGATCATCATGCATGTCTCTACGCCCCGTTGGAATCACATACCGTTCATGATATTTAGCTACACCTAGAAGTCTTGCCATTTCTACCACTTCCTCTGGTGTTGTTTCTGCTTGTTTCAACAGTTCACTTTGACGAAATTCGTCTACACCCCCAACCGTTTTCCCCCGCATAAACACACGCATTGCTGATAATTTTAATAATACTTTTCTAACTACTTTCGTATCATCCGCAGCAAGTAGCGATGCTAAATATTCAATCGGTATGCGCATTTGATCTACAGCAGGGATATAACCATCCGTATTTAATTCGTCTTCATTTGTAATATGATTCATGATAGGGCTTAGTGGCGGCACATACCAAACCATTGGTAATGTCCGATATTCTGGATGCAATGGTAACGCAATTTTCCACTTCATTGCTAATTTATATACTGGAGACTCCATTGCAGCCTTTAACCATGCCTCGTTAATGCCTGCATTCCTTGCTTTTTCTTGTACTTCCGGATCAAATGGATCTAAAAAACAAGAGAGTTGTGCTTCATATAAGTCTTTTGGATCCTCAACAGATGCTGCTTCTTTTACCTTATCTGCATCATATAATACGACTCCAATATAACGAATTCTTCCAACACATGTTTCTGAACAAATGGTTGGTAATCCAGCCTCTGTTCGCGGATAACAAAAATTACATTTTTCCGCTTTATGAGTGTTCCAGTTATAATACACTTTATGATATGGACAACCGTTTTGACAGAAGCGCCAGCCTCGACATGCGTCATGGTCAACCAACACAATCCCATCTTCATCACGCTTATACAATGCCCCTGTTGGACATGATGCAACACAAGATGGATTTAAACAATGTTCACAAATCCGTGGCAAATACATCATGAACGTTTTTTCATATTCCAATTTAATATGTTCTTGTATTTTTTCTACATTGGGGTCCTTGGACACAATAGCACTACCACCTGCCAAATCATCATCCCAGTTAGACCCCCATTCAGGTTTATCAATATATTTCCCAGTCACTTGAGATACAGGTCTTGCGACAGGCAAATGATCTGTTTTTGGACTATGGATTAAATGATCGTAGTCATAAGTCCACGGCTCATAAAAATCTTCCATTTCTGCCATATCCGGATTGTAAAAGATTTTCGCTAGTTTTGAAATTGGACCACCAGCGCGTAGCTTCAATTTTCCATCTTCTAATATCCAACCACCTTTATAGCGGCTCGTATCTTCCCATCGTTTTGGGTACCCAACACCTGGCCGTGTTTCAACATTATTAAACCACATATATTCTGTTCCCGGCCTATTCGTCCATGTGTTTTTACAAGTAACCGAACAAGTATGACAGCCGATACATTTATCAAGATGCATTACCATTGCAACTTGCGCTTTAATTCTCAAGCCAATCAACCTCCTCCAATGGTCTAATGACAGCAAATGTATCCCGTTGATGACCCGTTGGACCATAGTAATTAAAACCATACGTGAGTTGTGCATAGCCGCCGATCATATGGGTTGGCTTTAGCGTTATACGTGTCATACTGTTATGAGTACCACCACGTTTTTTGTTTATCGCTGTTCCAGGCACCCCCATCGTTCGGTCTTGTGCATGATACATATAGACCATTCCTTTTGGTATTCGATAGGTTAAAACGGCTCGAGCTGCAACAACACCATTTCGGTTATACACTTCAATAAAGTCGTTATCTTTTATGCCTATTGCTGCGCCGTCTTCTTCATTCATCCAAACAACTTGCCAACCTCGAAATAGTTGGACCATTGGTGTCGCTTCAGTAAACATTGTATGAATTCCCCATTTTTGATGAGGGGTTAAGTAACGAACAATAATCGATTTTCCCGTGTTCTTGACTCCTATTTCTTTCTTTAAAAACGGCAACTTTGTAAGTGGCGGTATATACAATGGTAATCCTTCACCAAAATCTAAAATCATCTCATGGTCCAAATAAAAACTTTGACGACCTGTAAGCGTATGCCACGGAAGTTTATACTCGGTATTTACCGTAAATGGTGAATATCGTCTTCCATCCTTTTCCATTCCACTCCAAACAGGTGTGGAAATGGAAGTACGTGGTTGAACTGTAATCGCATCTAATGTGTAATCTTCTTCTTCACGAGGAGCTGCGATTTCCGTTAATTTTTTCCCAGTTTTTTCTTCTAAGGACTTCCAACCTTCCACTGCCCGTTTTCCATTTGTTGCACCAGACATTAACAAAATTGCATTAATCGCTTGTTTATCGGTGTAAAGGTCTGGATTTCCCTTACTAATACCTTCACGTTTATTCACACCAATTCGATCCTTTAATTCTTCAAATATTTTTTCTCCTGGAATTTTTACGCCTTTTCCACCATATCCTTTTTTCAATGAAGGACCGATGGAAGTCATTTTCTGATAAACATTCGGATAGTCTCTTTCGACAATTTCTAGGTGTGGCATGGTTTTTCCTGGGATTGGTTCAACTTCCCCTTTCCGCCAATCTTTAATCTTACCGCGTGGTTGCGCCATATGATCTGGTGTATCGTGGGCAAGGGGACGGGTTAACAATTCTTCTGTAGCTGGAAGATATTTTGCTGCTAACTCAGAAAATACTTTTCCAATCTCGCGAAATGCATCCCAGTCACTTTTCGCTTGCCATGGTGGACTGATTGCTGGATTGAATGGATGGATAAACGGATGCATATCGGTACTTGATAAATCATGTTTTTCATACCATGTCGCTGCCGGTAATACAATATCTGAAAATAAACCAGTACTTGTCATACGAAAATCCAAGTTAACTAGTAAATCGAGCTTTCCTTCTGGCGGGACTTCTGAAATATTAATTGACTCTGGCTGCCATGACTTTTCCATTTCCGCCATAACTTGATGATCAGCACCAACTAAGTGCTTTGCAAAATATTCATGTCCTTTTCCACTATCACCAATTAAATTGGAGCGCCATACAAAAAGAACCTTCGGAAAATTTCGCGAGTCATCTGGGTTCTCAATGGCCCATTCAATTTCACCGGATTTCATTTTCTTTACTACTTCGTTAATAATTTCCTTTTCATCAGTAATACCAGCTGCTTTAATTTCCTTTACAATATCGATGGAATTTTGGCTAAACTGCGGATAAGATGGTAACCAACCAAGTCGAGCAGAAAGAGCATTCACATCTGCCGGATGCATCTTGCTATACTTTCCACCCCAAGGCGAGTTATCCCTATTTACTTCACCTTCATAACGAAACTGTTCTGTCGCAAAGTAAAAAAAGGAGGTTCCATTTTGCAAGCGAGGCGGCACGCCCCAATCATTGGCAAAGGCTATAACACTCCAACCTTCTGACGGTCGAACCTTTTCTTGACCAACATAATGGGCCCATCCTCCACCATTTACACCTTGTGATCCCGTTAAAAGTATTAAGTTTAAAATGGAACGGTAAATCTGATCACTATGATACCAATGGTTTGTTCCACCACCTAGGGCAATCATGGATTTTCCTTTTGTTCGAGCTGCATTATCGGCAAATTCCTTCGCTACTTGAATCACATGATTTCGATTAACACCGGTAATGCTTTCTTGCCAAGCTGGTGTATAAGGTTTTGGATCATCATAATCCTTTGGATAGTCTCCTGGTAGACCACGGTCAATCCCGACATGGGCCATCATTAAATCATAAACGGTTGTTACTTTTAACTTATTTCCGTGTATATCTTTAATATATTTTACAGGGACACCACGCTTAATCACGCCACCATCTTCTTCTGCAAAATATGGGAATGTCACTTGTACAACTTCATCTGCTTCATCAAGAAAACTTAACTGAGGATCAATTTGTGAACCATCATTTTTTGTTAAGTCTAAGTTCCATTTCCCACTATCATCCCAGCGAAACCCTTCACTGCCATTTGGGATTTCTAACGATTTTGTATTCTCATCCCACACTACCGTTTTCCATTCACCAAGTTTTACAGTATCATCAATATCATTTGCTCTTAAGAACGTATCACTACGTACTTCATTATTCTGTTCTTTTAAAACCACCAGAAAAGGAAGGTCGGTAAATTGTTTCACATAATTAATGAAGTAAGGAATTTGTTGTTTAACATAAAATTCTTTTAAAATGACATGGGTCATTGCCATAGCTAAAGCACCATCTGTCCCTGCACGAGCAGGCAGCCATAAATCAGCAAATTTCTCGTATTCTGCATAGTCCGGACTGACGCCAACTACTTTCGTTCCGTTATATCTCGCTTCTACCATAAAATGAGCATCAGGTGTTCTTGTTTGCGGTAAGTTCGTTCCCCAAATGATAAAATACTTTGCATTATACCAATCCGCACTTTCCGGTACATCGGTCTGATCGCCCCAAACTTGTGGGGATGCAGGTGGTAAGTCAGCATACCAATCATAAAAACTTAAAATTGTTCCACCAAGCAATGAAATAAACCTTGATCCAGCAGAATAACTAACCATTGACATGGCTGGAATTGGACTAAAACCAATAATCCGATCCGGCCCATATTGTTTAATAGTAAAAATAATAGAAGCAGCAATGATTTCACAAACGTCTTTCCACTCTACTCGAACAAAACCACCTTTTCCCCTTGACTTTACATATTGCTTTCTTTTCTCAGGATCTGTAACAATGTTTTCCCAAGCTTGAACGGGATTATGACCTTGTTTTCTTTCCGCTTCCCATAATTCAAATAAATCTCCACGAATGTATGGAAACTTTACTCGGGCTGGACTGTATGTATACCAAGAAAAGCTTGCCCCTCTTGGACAGCCACGTGGCTCATACTCTGGAAAATCATCACCAGTTGACGGATAATCGGTTTGTTGAGTTTCTGAAGTGATAATTCCATCTTTAACGTAAATCTTCCAACTACAAGAACCAGTACAGTTGACGCCATGGGTAGAACGAACAATTTTATCATGTGCCCATCGTCTACGATAAATCTCCTCTGTATCTCGCGACCGTCTGCTTTCTTCTGTCCAACCTTGATTAATTACCTTTCCTCTTTTTATATGCTTTAATGATTCGAAAAGCTTATTTTTCATTCTAGCCATTTTCAATGCTCCCTTCATTTATCATATCAATGGGGTTAAAACGTTCACCCACGAGTTTGAAGCTTTTTTCATCAGCTTCCAATTCTTCAAGAAAAACTTTTAAAGATGGTGCATTCGCAGCGACTAAAATTAAACGTTCTAATCTTTCCAACTCACTAATGTTATAAACGGCTTCAATAATACCGGGAGCAATATCTCCAAAACGGATCTTTAGGACATACAATAAATCTTCACGGTCTTGAACCAGTGCTGCTTCATTTTCAAACAAAAACACGAAAGCAACCTCCTCTGAAATTCGGATAAGTCAAAAAAGCCATCCCAACATAGAAAGCCGTAGATATTAATGTCTACAGCTTGGTAAATTATGGTGTCATCATTTTAAAATAGTCATCGATTAATACTTCACGACAAGCCTTTCCAAATTTTATGTATGAATTTGTTAAACTCTTCACTCGATCGCTCAATAGGATTTGACAGAAATTCCTTTTTTTGATGGTGAAAATATTGTCCAAAACGGATAATTACTTCGACTCCGTTTTCTTTCTGTATCGCATCAGCTTGAATATCATAGGAATGAATACAAAATTTTTCTTCCAACTCTTCGACGATCCAACGATAAAGATTCGGATATACGATTTGTAATGATTGAATTTTTTTTTGACTCAATTTTCTCACCACTTAAGCTTAATGATCTGGTAATAACTTTTCTTCTTGTAGATTGTGAAAGTGATCAACATGCACGAGCGTATAAAAAAGTTCTAATATTTCTTCAGTGAATCCTTCCGTTTCTAATATTTGTCTAATTTTCTTAACTAGAAAACGCATCATATTGTGATCACGTATAAGGGCAGTAATTTCATCCTTTAAATTTGGATTTTCATCCAATAGATCCTTATATAACCCTTCCTCCTCAGCAGCTGCATGCTGTAATGTCCTCGTTTCCCAATGTTCAACAATGATGTATGCCACTTCAATAGCTTTATCAAATCTTTTTGCACGAGCGAGTTTAGCAACCAGACGATTTAATTCCCTTGCTTCATTAAGGGCTGCTTCATGAATGGCAGCATGACTATCTACGTGTTTTAATCCAGGTCCAGACATATCAAGTACCTCCTTTATGACATGGAGCTCCAACACTTGAATTTTTTTTACAATTATTCCTATTTATTTACACAAATTTTATCGTTTATACTATTAATTTACTTCTTCCTGTCTTAAATAAATAAACAAAGATAAAGATAATGAGTCCATAAAAAAACAGGTAGATTCATCCACCTGTTTGCTTAGCGAAATAAACAGTTAATTCTCCTTTGAATTCGCATATAATTTAACATTAATCTTGCATGTCTTCCTTCAACTGTATATGGGTTTTGCAAACGACTTAGCCGTTCTATAAAGAGACTATCACAGTAGCAATAATCCCCCGTTCTCTGGTAACAAAGATCATGTTCTCGACAAGCAGCATCTACGGCATTAATCGGTGCACCAGGTCCACTACACCCAGGTCCACACCAATTATACCCTGGAAAAATACAAAAACGTGGCCCTCTCCTTCTTTGCGGTCCTCTCCTTCTTTTATACAAGATTGTTATACACCTCATTTTTACAAATACAGATTTATTATAAATTATGTTGTTTTAAAAACTTTGCATAGTTATATGACCAACAAAAAATGAAATATTCATATTTTTAAAGAGCCCCATTCATGAGGCTAAATCTTTAACGAATATCTTGCGCACCACAAACTTGAGCTTGTACCCAAAAAAACATGAGCACTAAAAATGAATATAGACTGTTTTCCAATAGTCTGCTTATCACATTTTCTTTACTTGCATGTTTTGTAATTTTACTAATTTATCTTCATAAATCTTTTGTTTATTACGCTTCTTATATCTACGATAAAAATCAATTAAAGCTGCTAACCCTTCTTCTAAAAGTTCTACACTTTTTACTTTGGATAGAATTTCAAATCCCTGCTCATAGAATTGCTCAGCCTTTTTCAGATCAGGTCTCACTAGATTTTCATAGCAATAGCCTATTCGCATGTAAGTTAACCCTTTTTCTTCTCGACAACTTGTTGACATGAGTTGATTATAGATTATTCGGGCTTGCTCATAATAATTTAATGCCGTTTCAAACTGTTTTTGCTGTAAAAAGTTAAAGGCTAATGCTTGCAACGTATCCGCATAGCTTTTTGAAACTTTATGTCCCGTTTGTTCTAAACCTTGTAAAAATTTTGTATACATTTGAAATGCTTGTTCATATTTCTTTTCTAAAGAATAAATTTTACCTAATCCGTATAAAAATTGCATCCGAATATTCGCAAATGATTCAGAAATCGGTAACCCCTTTTCTAAATATAATTTAGCTTTATCTAGCTCATTCATTTTAATCGATATCATGCCAATTTTTGAGTAAATAAAAACAATCATCGCTTGATTATGTCGATCTTGTTTTTCAATTACTTGACATGCTTTTTTATAATAATTGATCGCGCGTGGATAGTTGGCTATATTTTCGTCTATTTCGCCAAGCATTAAATAAGCTTTTAAAATATACTTTTGGGCTTGTTCACCCAATTCTTGAAAGATGTTTAAAGCTTTCATAATGTTACTTCGTGCTTGTTTTAAATCTTTATAATAATCAATCTCACCAATTCGAAGTAAGATCAAAGCTTCACCAAATTTGTCTTCTGCATCAATCTTCTTATTTAGTATATTTTCATAAAGGGATAATGCCTGATCATACTTTTCAAGCTCTATATAAGCATTTGACATAACCTGAATTAATTCAATAAAAATGGGATGCTCTTCTGGAAGTTTCTTACGAAAATAGTCCAATGCTTTTTCTAATTGAGCAATGCCACCTGGATAATTTTCCTCTTCAAAAAATAACTTTCCTAACGCTTTATAAGTTAAGCCATATGCAATAAAATCCTCTGGGCTATGGCGATCAAGCCAATTTAATAGATTAGCAGAGTATATGCGAGCCTTTTTGTATTGTTTATATTCAGTTTCAAGGGCAATATACTCTAAATACGTTTGAATAATCACATTTGCATGAGCATCATCAATTAAAAAAACAGAATTTAACGCCTCACGAAAATATCCTGCCGAACGATCATAGTTTCGGATTGATTTAAAATATGAGCCAAGAACAGACTGGGCTTGAAACTTCAGATTTATATCTATGCTACGATCAGATACATAGTGTTCTATTTTTCTTACAATAGTTTTTTGTCTATCCTCTTGATCAAGATTACGTAACTGATGAATGAGTGCTATCAAGTTTTCTTGGTTCATCTTCGATTTCACCTGCCTTTTTTGTGAGTTTCCGCTAGCTCTTATTATGCATGCTCTTTCACACGTTTTTTATATATGACATAACTTCGACTTAAATAACGAATTGGGAAACTAAAGGCATGGACCAACCTTGTAAATGGCCACACAATATATAAGAAAAAAGTAGCTAGCATATGAATCTTAAACCAAATTGGTACTTTAGCCATCAGTTCAGGCTGGATTTGGAAAGTAAAAATGCTTCTAAACCAGGGTGCAATCGTGGTTCGATAGTCAAAACCATGGGAATCAATATTGAACGATGTGGCAATAAACCCTGTTCCAACAGCAAGTAAAATTGCAAAAAGTGCTACCCAATCACTAGGTGATGTAGTCACTTTAATCCGCTTGACAGTTAATCGGCGATGGCAAAGTATGATAAGTCCCAATGTAGCCACAATTCCTGCCGGAAACCCAAGAGCAATAGCAATAATGTGATACGTATGTTCCGTTATTCCTAAAAAATTATATACATCAACAGGAATGAGAATGCCGGCTACATGTCCAGCTAAAACAAAAATGATCCCCCAATGGAATAAAAGTGAGCCTATTCCCAACTTTCTTTTTTCTAAAAATTCACTTGATTTCGTCGTCCAGCCAAATTGATCTTTTTGGTATCGATAAATAAGCCCACCAAGAAATATAGTAAAGACGATATAAGGTAAAATTCCCCACAAAAATAACTCAAATCCGTTCATTTTATACACCTCCTAATTTTATTACCCATGAACTTCTTGTAACGAATCACTCTTGTCGATTCCGTTTTGTTCCATTGTCAATAGTAAAGCTTGCAGAAGAACAGCATATATACTTTCATTTTCTTTTAATCTACTTTGAATTTCTTCTATTGCTGCAAAATGCATTTGTAAAAGTTCATTACTAACATCTTTGGAAACATTCCCGCAAAATTCAAGCATCAGTGGCAAATAGTCCGGAAGTTCTTCATCTGTCATTTCAAAACCATGATCTTTGTAAAACAGTTTCAGTTTTAATAATTCAAGACCACGTTCCCGCTGTTCACAAAGTTTTAAATGTGTTACATAAAGATTTGTTATTTTCCCAAAATCAAAGTTCTCAATATAGTTTTCTATTATGTCGTCTTTCGATATGGACTCTATACTATTAATAAATGTATGGAAAAGTTGTTGAACTTGTTTATTTTGAATGGTATATATTTCACTTTTAATCTCTTGCAATATGTTAAACCACTCATCATCTGGATACTGTAATAGAATTGAAATGAACTGATAGATTCTCGGATCAAAAACATTGCTCATCTTATCACTCCCTTTATTTAGGACCTAAGAATTTGACTTAGGTCCCGTAATATAATTATCATGTGCATATCATTTATGAAAGAACACCACATCCACCAGGACCACCGGCAAAGTCTAAACCACATGCACCTTGATCGGAGTACATGTCATGTACTTCCTCTTTATGACTTTTCGGAATAACGAAGCGGTCTTCATATTTAGCAATGGCAAGTAAGCGATACATTTCTTTTATACTTTGTTCTGTTAAACCAAGTTCATCGATAATTTCTCTGTCAAAGGATTGCCCTGTTGTTACTGCACGCATATAACTTCTCATGACTGCCATTTTTTTCAAAACTGCTCGAATATGATTGGTATCACCTGCTGTGAGAAGGTTTGCCAAATACTCGATCGGAATTCGCATCTCATCAATCGCAGGAAAAATATCATACCAGTCGGCATTACTTCCTTTTCCCTCAATCGTATTCATAATTGGAGAAAGTGGTGGAATATACCAAACCATCGGCATTGTACGATATTCAGGATGGAGCGGTAGCGCAATTTTCCAATCGATAATCATTTTATATATTGGCGATTTTTGTGCTGCTTCTATCCAATCCATTGGAATTCCGTCAGCTAATGCTGCTTTCATTACTTCTGGATCATTCGGATCTAAAAAGATACCAAGTTGTGCATGATAAAGTTCTTTTTCATTTTCAACTGACGCTGCTTCAATAACTTTATCTGCATCATACAACATTATTCCGATGTAACGAATTCGACCGACACACGTTTCAGAACAAATTGTAGGTTGTCCGTTTTCGATTCTTGGGAAACAAAGTGTGCATTTTTCCGCTTTATTTGTTTTCCAGTTAAAATACACCTTTTTATATGGGCAACTTGTTACACAATGTCTCCAAGCCCGGCAAGCATTTTGGTCAACTAAAACAATTCCATCTTCATCTCGTTTATACATCGCACCAGAAGGACAAGAAGACACACATGGCGCATTGATACAATGTTCACAAATCCGTGGTAAATACATCATAAACACATCTTCAAATTCGGTTTTGATCGATTCCTCCATTTGTACAACATTTGGATCTCGTAACCCTGTAATATGTCCACCCGCCAAGTCATCTTCCCAGTTTGGTCCCCATTCAAGGTCTATAAATTCACCTGTAATTTGCGATTTTGCTCGGGCAACTGGTTGATATTGTTTTTCTGGACTTTCTGTTAATGTTTCATAGTCGTAAGTCCATGGCTCATAATAGTCATCTAATTCAGGTTGATTTGGATTGTAAAATAAATTGAATATTCGGTTAACTTTGGAACCGGATTTCAACACAAGTTCACCATCTTTTAATTCCCAACCGCCTTTATATTTTTCTTGGTCCTCCCATTGTTTTGGATAACCGATCCCCGGCTTAGTTTCAACGTTATTCCAATACATATATTCCGCGCCTGGTCTGTTTGTCCACGTATTTTTACATGTTACACTACAGGTGTGACACCCTATACATTTATCAAGGTTCATCACCATACCTACTTGAGCTTTAACCTTCAAGCCAGTCTACCTCCTTCAATTTTCGAATCACAACGTTTAAATCCCGTTGATTTCCAGTTGGACCATAATAATTAAATCCATAACTTAATTGCGCATAACCACCAATCATATGGGTCGGCTTAATATGAATTCGAGTTGGACTATTATGTGTACCACCACGGTTTTCCGTTAATTTGGTTCCTGGAACATGAATATGTCTGTCCTGTGCATGGTGCATAAAAGCAACACTTCGAGGAATTCTATGGGTAACAACAGCCCGTGCCACAACAACACCATTTCTGTTGAAACATTCGATCCAATCGTTATCCTCTACACCAATTTCAGCCGCATCATCTTTATTTAGCCAAATCGTTGGTCCGCCTCTGAAGAGCGTTAACATAGGTTGTGAATCAAAGTACATACTATGTATTGACCATTTATTATGCGGTGTTAAATAGTTTAATATAATTTCTTTTCCTTCTACATCTGGTCGGTTAGAACGAAAAGGCTTATGATTTAAAATTGGTTTATAGATTGCTAGCGACTCTCCAAATTCTTTCATCATTTCATGATCAACGAAAAAGGATTGTCTGCCGGTAATTGTACGGTAAGGGACCATCCGTTCAACATTCGTTGTAAATGGTGAATATCTTCTACCATCTTTTTCAGATCCACTGAAAACTGGAGATGTAATAACTGTTTGCGGTTGAGCAGTTATTTTATCAAAAGTAATAAGATCGCCTTCACGGTCTTCCGCTAAGTCTTTTAATTCTAGATTTGTTTGTTTTTCTAACGATTTCCAAGCACGAACAGCTATTTTTCCATTCGTTGTTGATGATAATGTGAGCACTACTTCACATGCATTCCTTGCATCACGAATATCTGGACAACCGTCAACCATTGTTCCGTTTTGAATCGTACCGAGTCTTTTCTTTAATGATTCATATTCTTGTTCAACCATCCAATTAATTCCATGTGCACCTAAAGGTTGTTTCACGACATTCGGTCCAAGCGCAATCATCTTATTGTAAATTTGTTTGTAATCCCGTTCGACAACATGGATTTGAGGCATTGTCTTACCAGGGATTGGTTCACATTCCCCTTTTGACCAATCTTTCACAAGTCCTAATGGTTGTGCCATTTCACCTTTTGTATCATGTTGCAAAGGAGTTGCAACAACTTCTTTTACAGGTTCTAAATTAAGTTCTGTTGCAAGTTTAGAAACACCTTTTGCAATCTTTTGAAAAACTTCCCAATCTGACTTTGCTTCCCATGGGGAGGCAATCGCTGGATTAAATGGATGGACAAAAGGATGCATATCTGTACTTGAAAGATCATATTTCTCATACCAAGTCGCTGCCGGTAAAATGACATCAGAATATAAAGCTGTTCCTGACATTCGGAAATCTAAGTCGACTAATAAATCGATTTTTCCTTCCGGAGCTTTTTCCCGCCATTTAATTTCTTCAGGGCGAAGACTATCTTTATCAGAGTTCAATAGGCCATTCTTTGTTCCTAATAAATATTTCAAGAAATACTCATGACCTTTACCAGAACTTGAAATTAAATTTGCTCGCCATACGAATAGTGTCCGAGGAAAATTAACCGGATTATCTGGATCTTCAATTGCAAATTGCAATTCTTTTTCTTTCAACTGTTTGGCAATATAATTTCCAATTTCTTCTGTTGTTTCATACCCTTTTGCAACCGCCTCTTTATATAATTCAATGCCGTTACGGTTAAAGGTTGGATAGGATGGTAACCAGCCTAGTCTTGCAGCTAAAACATTGTAATCGGCTGGGTGATTGTATCTTGCCTTACCTACTGTAGGGCTAACTAAATCATTGATCGCAGTTTCTTCAAAACGCCATTGGTCTGTTGTAAAATAGAAAAAAGATGTGCCATTTTGTAACTTTGGAGGACCACCCCAATCTTTTGCCATTGCAATTGTACTCCATCCTTCAACAGGACGAAGTTTTTCTTGTCCGACATAATGAGCCCAGCCTCCTCCATTCACTCCTTGGGCACCGACGAACAGTACAAGATTTATAATTGCTCGATAAATCGTATCAGAGTTATACCAATGGTTTACACCAGCACCGATAATAATCATCGAACGCCCTTTTGTATCGATGGCATTTTGGGCAAATTCACGGGCAATTTTAATAACAAGATTACGATCAACTCCCGTAATATCTTCTTGCCATGCCGGAGTGAAAGGAGTTTTATCATCATAGGAATGGGCTGCTTCTCCACCAAGTCCACGATTAATACCATAGTTTGCTAACATTAAATCATAGACTGTTGTCACATATCTTATTTTTCCATTGATTTCAATCTTTTTTACCGGGATATTTCTTTTTAGGATCCGGCTTCCATTTTCATCAAAATATGGCATATTCACCGTCA
Organism: Pallidibacillus thermolactis; assembly: GCF_025660415.1. Classification (NCBI taxonomy): domain Bacteria; kingdom Bacillati; phylum Bacillota; class Bacilli; order Caryophanales; family Bacillaceae; genus Pallidibacillus; species Pallidibacillus thermolactis. Next base: position 10,063 of record NZ_JAOUSE010000044.1, on the reverse strand, counting down.
TTATTTCATCTTCCATACCTAGAAAACTTAATACAGGTTCTATCTTTTCTTCGGTATTTTCATCAACTAAATGTAAATTCCATTTTCCATTATTATCCCAGCGTGAACCCATGGTTCCTTGAGGAATCGAAAATCCATTGATATGTTTGTTAAACATCGCCGGTTTCCATTCTGCATGTTCAGATTCAATACCAAGGTCCTGTGCATTAAGGAAACGATCAGCGGTTAACGTACCGTTTTCTTCTTTTATAAGAACAGAAAATGGAAAATCGGTATATTTCTTTGCATATTCTTCGAAGTATTTCGTTTTACTTTGATGATAATATTCATTTAATATTACATGACCCATTGCCATTGCTAATGCACCATCGGTACCTTGCCGAACTGATAGCCAATCATCTGCAAATCTTGTCGATTCTGCGTAGTCAGGACTTATAGAAATAACTTTCGTTCCTCTATAACGAGCTTCAACTAAAAAGTGAGCGTCCGGTGTCCGAGTTAGTGGCACATTAGATCCCCAAGTCATAATATAGCTAGAATTAAACCAGTCAGAGCTTTCTGGAACATCAGTTTGATCACCCCAGATTTGTGGTGATGCAGGTGGTAAATCAGCATACCAATCATAGAAACTAAGCATCGGACCACCCATTAAGTGCATAAAACGACTTCCAGAGGCATAACTAATCATTGACATTGCAGGTATAGGTGAAAAACCAACATTTCGGTCTGGTCCATATTTTAACGTTGTATAAAGCATTGCTGCTGCAATTAATTGTGTGACTTCTTCCCAGCTTGCACGAACGAGTCCACCTTTTCCTCGTGCTTGTTTATAACGTTTGGCTTTTTCTGGATCCTCCACAATCGATTTCCAAGCATCTAGAGGAGTATCATGCGTTGCCAATGCTTCCTTCCACATATCAAGGAGTTTTTTCCGAACATATGGATATTTCACACGCAAAGGACTATAAATATACCAAGAGAAGCTCGCCCCTCTTGCACATCCTCTCGGTTCAAATTCAGGCATATCTGGACCGGTTGTTGGATAGTTTAGTTGCTGTCCTTCCCAAGTTACAATTCCCTCTTTTACGTAAATATCCCAACTACATGAACCAGTACAGTTCACTCCATGGGTAGAACGGACAACTTTATCATGTTGCCATCTTCTTCGGTAAACATTTTCCCATTCACGTTTTCCTTGTTGTAATTGACTATGATTGTTTGAATATTTCTCTATAGGCTTTAAATACTTAAAACGTTGCAAAAGTGGAGATGATTTCTTTTTCATCTTTTAACCTCCCATTCAACTTACTATCACTTTCTAATCCCATTTAAGCACCACAAAATTTTTACCGTTGTGAATTACATCACACCTTGAAAGTTTGAAACTACATAAAATGATTTAAGTTCAAAACTTTGTTAAAAAGTTCATGAATTGTTCTAAATTTATGTGATGTTTTTCGCATAGTAAAGAATTTTTATCAGATAATCTATCAGTAACAACAAGTTCATAGGCTTTGAAGATTAAAAATTTGAAAAATGTATGACATTTATAAAGGAGGATATTATATGCAAAAACCATCTGTTCAATTGGGATTACAAACATCTAGCTTAATTACTGGCTTTATGATTTGGGTTCTCATTTCATCCCTTATGGTTCACATTCGGGCAGATATTACTTTAACGGAAAGTCAAGTATCGCTAATTACAGCTATCCCCGTTATTTTAGGATCTCTTTTACGTATCCCAATCGGTTTTTACGCCGATCGTTTTGGTTCTAGAACTTTATTTATTGCAAGTTTTATCATTATTCTTTTTCCAGTGTTTTACATTAGTGTTGCAAATTCCTTTATTGACTTACTCATTGGTGGATTAATCCTTGGTGTTAGTGGTGCTGTATTCTCCATTGGTGTGACGTCACTCCCAAAATACTATCCGAAGGAAAAACATGGTTTTATAAACGGAATTTATGGTGTTGGGAATATAGGAACAGCCATTACTACTTTCGGAGCACCAATCATTGCAGAAGCAATTGGTTGGAGGGGCGCAGTACGTCTTTATTTACTATTAATTCTTATTTTTATCGGTTTAAACCTGATTTTAGGAGACAGAAAAGAGAAGAAAGTCAAAGTTTCTATGGGTGACCAAATCAAGGGGGTATATCGTAATTCTACATTATGGGCATTAAGTTTATTTTATTTTATCACCTTTGGTGCCTTTGTTGCCTTTACAATGTTTTTACCAAATTTTCTAGTTAATCATTTTAATCTAGACTCAGTTGATGCGGGAATACGAACAGCCGTCTTTATTGTCATTGCGACAGCCCTTCGTCCTGTTGGCGGTTGGTTAGGAGATAAATTTAATTCCTTTATTATTCTAATATTTACATTTGGATCCGTTACATTATCAGCTATTATCTTAGCATTTTCACCAAATATCACATGGTTTACAATCGGTGCACTCTGTGTGGGAGTATTTGTTGGTATTGGTAATGGAACTGTATTTAAACTTGTTCCGCTCTATTTCTCAAGACAAGCTGGTGTTGTAAATGGAATCGTATCTGCGATGGGGGGATTAGGGGGATTTTTCCCACCACTTGTACTGACATTTGTTCATAACATAACAGGACAATATTCAATAGCGTTTATGGCACTTTCAGAAATCGCACTTGCATGCTTAATTATCGTTGTTTGGATGTACTTTCAAGAAAAAGAAACCAATCGTAAACAGATGACAAGTCAATCTGCTTAAAACTTATCGAAAACCTTAATTAGAGCCATTGATCCTTCATTCAATGGCTTTATTTTTAAAGAACATAATACCATGCATACAAAAATAATATGAATCAAATATATTCCTTGATTATTCGTAAACCATTAGTAACAGATCTGTCAATTTTCATTTTGTTAATTGGATAAGTTGACGATATAATAAATACATGCATACAAATTGTGTAAAGCAAAAAAGTATTGGAGGGGTTTACCATTAAACAATGGATTATAGCAATTTTGTTCCTGTTTGTAATAATTTTCACAGCTGGTTGTAACATTATGTTCTCAGAAAAAGAATACACTGAAGAAGAGAAAAAACTTATGGCAGAGGCTAAAGAAGTCATAAAAGAATTTAACTATTCATTATATATGGCTGAATCAGAAGAAGAATTAAGAAAATCCATTCAAAATACATGGATTGACGCTGATAACGTATACGACTCCATTATTGATACGTATCATGAAGCAAAAGCAAGGGATTTTAAAGATATGGAGATAGACATATCTGAAGAACTTTTTGTAGCAAACGAAGATATGAGCCGATTTACATATACTGCGAAAGTTGATATTACATTAACAGATAAAGATGAAGATCCTTATCATTATGATCATAAAAACGAATATCAGTTTAAAAAAACAGAGGATGGCAAATATAAATTAGAAAAAATTGGAAAAAAAGATGATTAATTAATCAAAACCGGCCCCTTTATAGATGACAAGTTGAACAATATCTATATCGGGGCTTCAATTATTTTTTATATAAACTACTTTCAATGAAACGATCTCCTAAAAATCCTTCATAAATAATTTTAAGAAATTCTTAAATATAACCATTAAAAACCATAGGAATCTACATAAAACGCCTGTTTTTCCTTTTCTAAACATTATTCATTCATTATGCAAAGTAGAGTCCTTTCTATAAGTTTCTACTCGTGATTGTATTCTACCATAAAATTGTAAATTCTTTTTCACGAGGACTAATGTGTATGTTTAAGATTTTACATTCCTCTACATTCGCACGTTTCAAAGATTTCATTGATTTGATAACAAAATCTACCTTTGCTTCTTCCCCTTGCAGTTCTGCCTCCACATTTCCATCAGGTAGATTTTTAACCCAACCGGTCAAATTTACTCTTTGAGCAAGAGTATACATTTCCATCCGAAACCCTACATTTTGTACTTCTCCTATAAAAACAACTTTTTTTCGAACTAAATTGCTTGAAGGAAAATCCGGAATGTCAATACTGTTTGCATGAGAAATAACATATTTGTTTAATAACTTTTTTAATATTTTCATACTACCCCTCTCCTATTTTTATAATACTTTTACCATTGTAAAATAACTACTATCAGGAAGATAATCTTTAATTTCTCCTACAACTCAATAACCTTTACATTCAAAAAAAGAACGGGATTGAAATTCAAAGTAGTAAGCAGAGCTTTATTTATACTTATCTTCTACATCTTCTGCTCGGCATCCCCTATACCAATTCCTCAATATGCTTCACAAATCAAAATGTAATGATTCCAACCATCTCCCAATAAATTTCTGTACTCAACTCACCTATCTAATTACCACCTTCATCTGACAAGATCATATTTATTGGCTTTACAACTCCTTTTTCCCGTGCTTTTTTATGATAGATCACTGTTCATTAATAAATTCTTTCATTTTCTTACGTAAAAACGAGAAAATTATTCATTAAACTTTATGAAAATTCCCAGATAATATTTCACTTCTCATCACTATTATAAATTAAGATGGACTTAACTTAGTAAAGCTACCTCGTCAGTTTTTAATAAATTCTAATCTTTCTAAAGTATTAGATGTTCATTTTTCTTAAAATATAATATTCTGTTTATTTAGACTATATATTTCATTATAATAGAAAAGTAGTTCTTTAATATAGAATTTTTAAGTAAATTGAGATAGAAATGTTTTGAATATATCCCCCATAATGATGGTTTCACTTTATACGAAAGGAGCAAAATTAATGAGCAGTCTAATTTAAAAATCCCCTAAGATAAAAATCAATTCATAATTGGGGGATATAAAATGAAATTGAATACAAATTTTTCTTTACTACTTCTAGGCCAATCTCTCGCTGATATTGGCGATGTATTATATACGGTCAGTGTTATAAGTACAGTATTTGTTTTAACTGGTTCTGTATCTGTATCATCGTTCGTGCCATTTACGATTACTGCTTCAATGTTTATCTCCAGTCTGTTAACACCTATTTTGGTTGGAAAAGTAAATCTAAAATGGTTATTGGCTGGATCACAAATTGGAAAAACTACTTTGCTTATTATTCTAGGATTTATGTTTAATGGATTAACAAAATCAAATTATTATTTAATCTTTATATTAATAGGATTGATTGCTCTTCTTGATGGATGTGCAAATCCAATAAGACAGACATTGATTCCGCATTATGTTAAACACGAATTTCTAATTCAAGCTAACGGAATAGCAGAAACTGTTACACAGATCATACAATCTGTTATGTGGTTCGTAGGAAGTATATTTCTAATTTTTATGAGTCCTCAACAACTTGTTTGGTTAGTTGGAGGTTTATTTGTAATCGCAAGTGTTATACTTTGTCTTTTAGAAAATGTAAAACACAAAACAACTGAACCTAAAAGGAAACTAGAGCAGATTAAAGAGGGATGGATCACTTTATCTAACACTACAGTATTAAGAAAAATTGCTTTGATAGACTGTTTCGAAACAATCGCAGGAACTGTTTGGATTGCTGCTATTTTATATGTGTTTGTAAGTGATGCTTTAAATGTTGATGAAAAATGGTGGGGTTTTATTAATGGTTCATACTTTATAGGTTTGATATTTGGAAGTATTTATTGTATTAAATGTTCTTCTTTTATCGAGGAGAAATTAGGTACTTTTATTTTTATCGGCTCATTAGCAATTTCCTTAGCCACAATACTGTTTAGTCTTAACAGAATTCCGATGATAGCGTTACTTTTATCGCTTGTAGTGGGACTATTTGGTCAAATAAAAAATATTCCACAACAAACCATAATACAAACCAGTGTAACAAAAGGAAAGTTGGCTACCCTTTATACCACATCAGGTGCCATTGTAACTGGAATCTTTGGTATTAGTTCTCTACTTATGGGAATATTGGCAGACTTATTAGGAATAAGAGCAGTATTCATAATCTCAGGTCTATTACTTGCATTAGTAAGTGCAATTGTCCATAGAAATAAATATTTGTTTGTTACAAAAGTTAAGCAACAAGAATAAGATGGAAGAAGGGCTGTCCAATAATTCATAACAAGCGGATTTTTGAAGGCAACTCCAGCGGAATCAGCAAAACTTTGTGCCGAAAACGATAGCGTCAGATACACGAGCAGAATTAAGTGGTTGGAGAAGCCGTACCACTGAATGCACTCCGCCAACTTCTCTTTCAATGATCCCCAAAAACTTTCTGGACAGCCCTTCTTTCCTTAATGTGCTAGTTTTTCAAAAAATTTTATTGAATTGTAATTACGAGAAATCTTCTGATGGTTATTCAGACAATTGTCATATAGGAAGAAATTTCTAACTACAAGATTAAGTAAGATAAGGTAAAAAACATTTACAAAAAAAGAGTCTCCGAAGTCAACTGGAGACTATATACACTTAATCTAAATATATTTTACCTCTATATTTAATGGTTTGGATATTGGCCAATTCAATATTTTTTCTTTTACTTCCTAAATAAAGAATGCCTGATTCCTCAAATATGGAATTGTTCATTTGGATCTCTTCTCCATCTTTTAATATGGCCCAAACTTTTTTAGCTTCTTTTAAGTCATGTTGTAGTAGATTTTTGATTTTCATTATCTTATCTGAGGAATTATCCTGATATTTTATTGTATTCACAGTCTGAGGAGAAATAGATTGAGAATTATCTTTTCTCATAGATTCTTTATTTTGAATTGATGATGGTGAAGAGGTTTGATTATCTTTCAGAGAAATCCTTGTGGATGTTTGGTATTGTTCTTTCTCAACATATTTGGTTCTTAAACCAATGAACTTATTCCCATTTTCAATGTAAACTGTATCTTTTTCAGGGGAATAAATGGCAAACTCTCTCTTATTACCATCACCATTTTTTATATATAAAGAGATCTTTTGACTACCTCTTTTATAAATAATCATTTTACGTTTTGTTATATTGGAGTTATGGAGTTCTTTCAGTTTTAATTTAAAAATACCAGTTTGATAACCGTCTTTTAAAAACTTAACAAACTCTTTTTCATTCTCTACAATAATTGTCATTTGATTGTCCCCTTTTTTACCTTTTTTGGGCCTATTATGATGGCAATATCACGTTGTCATCATACAATTTGCATTTTATTATATTTTTCTTTAAAAAACCACCGCTGAGAAATATTCTTAGTTTTTTATATTGTTAAAACAGTTCATAAAAAACTTCCATAAAGTGAAAAAAACTAGGTTTATGAATGGATCATACCGGGCTTATACCTGACCTGCCAGTGTGGTTTGGCAATAAGACAAGTCATAAAAGCTTAGTAACATTTTAAATGTAATGTCACACACCAGAATAAAACAAAATCAGGTCGTTATTTTACATACTCCCAAAAAAAGACCGTTTTACACGGTCAATTGTTAATTTTAAGAATAAGGATAAGTGGGCTAATAACTATTATTTTTACCTTACCATTATTATGATTAGTCAAATCATCTCTATCATTCGGACACCCACTTCGGGTATTTACGTCTTATAAGATTTTGTTAATTCTATTCAACCTCTGCCATAGAAGTTGTTCTTTTTTCTCGTAATGATCATTTCACTCTTTTAACCCCCTATACTTTCAAATTATTTTATAGAGAAATACCCAAAGATAGAATTAATTTCTGCCCTACCTGAATCTTTATAAATGAATTTCTCGCATATAAATTTTAATAAAAACGTTTATAACTATCGAAGTGCTGGCTCCAATAGGAATTATTTAAACTAACAATTTTAACTCCTCCACTACTGGTTGCTGAAATAAACTCATTGTTTCCTAGATATATTCCTACATGGGAAATCCCCTTCTTATATGTATCTTTAAAAAAGACAAGATCACCAAGTTGAGGACTTGTCACATAATAAGAACGATTAAAGTATCCTTCTGCATTGAAACGTCCGATATTAAGTCCTGCTTGTTGATATACATAATAAATATAACCACTGCAATCGAAACCAGCAGGGGAAGAACCACCCCATACATATGGAACACCAATAAAGTTTTTTGCAATTTCAATTAATTTATTTACATTATAACTTGTTCCTATATTATCCTGTGGTGTAGAAGAGGAATTGTTACTTGTCGAGTTACCACCAACAATCTTTAAACTTTGCCCAACATAAATCGTATCTGAACTAAGATTATTCCATTTTTTCAAATTAGCGACGGATACACTAAATGTATTTGCTATTTTCCATAAAGAATCTCCGGCCCGAACAGTATATGTACGATTTGTACCGCTTGTATTGTTATTGTTCTTACTATTTGAACCGTTATTAGAAGGCGTTTGATTTGTCTTTTTAACTACTAAAACATCGCCAGGATAGATTAATGTCGTTTGTAACTTATTCCAATCCATTAATTCCTTTAACGTTATTCCATGTTTGTAAGCAATTTCGCTTAATGTATCCCCACTTTTAACGGTATAAGTTGTTGATTTATTCGTCTTACCTCCTTGGTTATTATTTTCATTTGTCTTATTATTTGTACCTTTACTATCACTAGGTTCTTTAATACTTAATACGTCACCTGGAAAAATCAAGGAAGAAGTTAAGTTATTCCACTGCATTAACTTTTGCACAGAGATTTTATATTTTGCGGCTATTGAACTTAAAGTATCGTCTTTAACGACTGTATAAGTGGAAATCTGAGTTGAGGAATGTTGAGTTGAATGATCTGAGTTTGTTGATGCGTTTGTCATTAAAACTTGATTCGGAAAAATTAAATGAGAGGAAAGGTTATTGATTTTTTTTAAATCAGAAACGGTTGTGTTATATTTCTGAGCAATTGTCCACAGGGTGTCTCCAGCCTTTACCTTATAAGATTCTGCTTCAGCCTCATTATTCATTAATAGTAACGTTGCTAATGCTGCTGTTGTTGTCAGAGAAACTTTCACTTTTTTACTAGTCATATTATCCCTCCTAGGCATAAAATTTATATAAAAAAGTCCCTACTGGTTTAACCAGTAGGGACGAATGACCGCGGTGCCACCCTATTTGCAGGTAAAAATTACCTACCACTCTATTGATAACGGTTATTACCGTCTTTCACTTTTTTATTAGACTTTATATAAAAAAGAAAAGATGCTAGAAGGATGTTATTCGTGCTTATCTTTGGACTGATTCACACTAACCATCAGCTCTCTGTACCAGGGAGATAAGTCACTACTTAGTCCTCATTGTCGCGTTTTATTATTTCACTATTTTAAATTATTATATATTTATAACTTTAAAGATTCAACTGTTTTGTTTGATTTTTTGTAATTTTTTGTTAAATATTAATACTCCTTAGTTCAATTTTACACTTATCAATTAGTAAAAACTTTTTTAATAAATGCTTAGTAATTTATCCGATCCCAAAATACACTCAAGACACCCGATATAGGTGTTTTTTTGCATTTTTTTGGATAATTAGTTCTTCAAATATTTTCTCCTCAACATTTTCGCTTTCTAATATATGCTTAGTTTCTATTATATTCTCTTCCTTAAATTCAAGGTTTTCCAGGACTCATAATTTCAAAGATCCCGACCATATATTAAGGGAACTTAAACGTTATATACAAAAAGCTGATGTACCTAACTGTACTATCCACGATTTAAGGCATCTTCACGCAACATTACTTTTGAAATACCAAGTGAATCCAAAAGTGGTTTCAGAAAGGCTTGGACATAGTCGAGTAGGAATTATATATGCTCACGTTACCTTCCATTCACACGACGAAGCATCCTTACGTTTGGAACAATCCTTTTTTAATAAAACATAGAGTTACATATATAGAAAAAATATGTTAAATAAATTAAATGGATCAATGCAAAAAATACTGTATGTGTATAGTTTGTGCATAGTAGAATAAATTAGATAAATTTAATCACCTTACAAAACAAAAGAACCCTTGTATACCAAGGGTTCTCAGACTGTCGACAAACCCCAACTCAAATGCTTCATTTGAGTTGGGATTTGTCTTTTTTTGCTCATCATTTTCTAAGATTCTTATCTTATTTAGGCTGGACATGGTCTTTTCCATGTCCAGT